>JAWWAM010000062.1:0-10172 GCA_033721715.1 Marinobacter sp. | reverse complement strand
CTGTGCAAGCCGGATATAAAGGTCTGGGTGAGTACGCCCACCTGGGCCAATCACCTCCCTCTACTGGGTGGCGCCGGCCTGACTATTCGCGAATATCCGTACCTCAATCCGAAGACGCTGCAGGTAGACTTCGGCGCCATGTTGGAGGCTCTCGAGCAGGCAGATCCTGGGGATGTGGTGTTATTGCACGGGTGCTGCCACAACCCCTCGGGTGCCGACCTGAGTCTCGCGCAATGGCAGGACGTCACCAGCCTGATCCAGCGCAAGGGCCTGTTGCCCTTCGTGGATATGGCCTACCAGGGCCTTGGTGAAGGGCTGGATGCCGACGCGGCAGGCCTGCGCCACCTGGCTGGAGAAGTGCCGGAAATGCTCATCGCAGCCTCGTGCTCCAAGAACTTTGGTCTGTACCGGGAGCGCACCGGGGCCCTGGCCCTGATTTCGGCAACGGCAACCGTAAACGCGGCCGCCACCAGCCAGCTGCTGAGCGTTATCCGGTCCCATTACTCCATGCCGCCGGCCCACGGCGCCGCGATTGTGGAGACCATACTGGGCGATGACGGATTGCGGTCCGCGTGGCAGAAGGAGCTGAACGGGATGTGCGAGCGCATCCTGCACCTGCGTCACGCTTTTGCGGACGCCCTGGCGTCGGTTGGCGATTTCAGTTTTATCGCCCGGCAGCGGGGCATGTTCTCGTTCCTGGGCGTCAGCCCGGAGCAGGTGGGCCAGCTACGCAAGGAGTATGGAATCTATATGCTCGATAGCAGTCGCCTCAATGTGGCGGGGCTCAACGACCAGGTTCTGCCACAAGTGGCGGCCTCGATACGCGAGGTCCTTATTCAGTAAACAGCAGCCCCGAAGTAACAGACCCGGAACATCAATCCGACAAAAACAATTAACCGGAGATAAGAATGAGTGAGAGTACCCAACCACACCAGCAGGCCAACAACCTCTGGTCATCAAGGCTGGCCTTTATCCTGGCCGCCGCAGGTTCGGCGGTCGGCCTCGGTAACATCTGGAAGTTTCCCTATATCACTGGCGAAAATGGCGGTGGCGCTTTCGTCCTTGTTTACCTGGCCTGTATTTTCCTGATTGGCGTACCTGTTCTGATCGCCGAAACCATGATTGGCCGCCGGGGCGGCCAGAGCCCTGTGGCCACGATGCGAACCCTGACCACGAGTGAGGGCACCGCCAGAGGGTGGAGAGTCATCGGCTGGAACGGCGTTATCGCGTCGTTTCTGGTTTTGTCATTTTATGCGGTGATCGGGGGCTGGGCCCTTGTGTACATTGGAAAAGCGGCTGCCGGAATGTTTGCGGGTGCAGACGCCGAGGCTATTGGCGGTCAGTTCGGCGGGCTGCTTGCGAGCCCCTGGGAGTTGTTGCTCTGGCATTCCGTTTTCATGGGGATTGTTGTTTTCATTGTTGGCCGCGGTATCCGTTCCGGCCTGGAAAAAGCGGTGAATATGCTGATGCCGCTGTTGTTTGTCCTGTTGATTGCGATGGTTATCTACGCCATGAACAGTGGTAGCTTCGGCCGGGCTGTGTCTTTCATGTTCTCGCCGGATTTCAGCAAGCTGACTACCGCAGGCGTCCTGACGGCTCTGGGGCACGCTGCGTTTACTCTCAGTATCGGCATCGGTGTGCTCATGGCCTATGGGTCCTACCTGCCGAAGAGTGTCAACATTGCCAGAACCGCAATGACCATCGCCGTTCTTGATACCAGTGTCGCACTGCTCGCCGGGCTCGCCATCTTTCCGCTGGTGTTTGCCAATGGTCTCGAGCCCGGTTCAGGGCCAGGCCTGATTTTCGTGACCCTGCCGCTGGCGTTCGGTCAGATGAGCGGCGGGGCGCTGTTCGGAACCATTTTCTTTGCGCTGCTGCTGGTGGCCGCCATTACCTCCGCGATTTCGATGCTGGAACCCGTCGTTGAGTGGCTGGAAGAGCATAAAGGTGTGAACAGGGCGAAAAGCGCTCTGGGTGGAGGGTTGGCAATCTGGTTGATTGGTATCGGCACGGTGCTGTCCTTCAACGTCTGGGAAGACCTGCATCCACTGGGCTTCATTGCGATCTTTGAAGGCAAGACCGTGTTCGATCTGCTCGATTTTCTGGTCTCGAACCTGATGATGCCTCTGGGCGGGCTGGCTATTGCCCTGTTTGCGGGCTGGGCGATGAAGCGGGAAGGTCTGCCATCGGATATTGGTTTGGAGGGCAGGGCGTTCAGAGCCTTTATGTTTACGCTTCGGTACGTGACGCCGGCGGGTATAGCCGTGGTGTTCCTATACAATCTGGTTTAAGTAAAATCCTGCCTCCATGGATGGGGGCAGGGCCTGCAGAGGGAACTCAGCGCGAAGCGATAGCACCTTTACCAACACCTTCGTAAGCCTTGACCCGGATAACATCCTCCGGAAACTCGGATTTAAGCTGCTCGGCAATGTGCGCCGCAATGAGTTCCACTGTGGTGTCCGAATCCAGCATGTAAACCCGGCTCTCGGGGAGTGTAAGGGCAAACTCTCCCTGATTCGCCTCGTACTCGAAGGCCACATACGCTGTGCCGTCCTCGGCCACCCAGCGTTGCGTCACGTCCTCCTCAGACCCGACATAGATATCCTGCCACAGTTTTGCCCAGCGATTCTCAAGCTCCCGGTCCCGATAGCCGTTACGGTCAATACGGATCGGAGAACGATGGCCGTGGGCAATGCGCTGGCAGTTACCCAGGTGTTTCTTCAGGCCGTGAACATAATGGTAGTAGGCACCTTCAATGACGTCTTCGCGCAGCGTGATCTCCACATCGGTCACGTTGGCCGGAAGTACTGCCCGTAGCTCACTCTCCAGCAGGGCAGCAACCGCCGAAGGCACAACTCGATCAGCTGACAGCCAGACCACGGCTTCGTCCGGGGCCCGGTGAAGTATGCGGCTGCCATCGTTCAGGTGCCAGACAAAGCCGTGCGGATCATCTTCGTTCCATTCGAGTCCGCCATAGCCCTGGGGAATCACCAGTCGGTGATCAACGCGCTCATCAATTACCCGTTTGATGGTGCGTTTGACGTTGCTGAAATCAAATACCATACCCTGGTCATCCAGCTCGCCACCCAGAACCACATCTACAATCCAGCTTTCTCCCACCAGCCCGCGTGCAGCGTCCAGGTAGGCGAAGTCGATAACCGTCAGATTGTCTACGAAAAGGTGGTTCATCGGAGGAGCCCGGAAAGATGAGGTTGATTGATGAGCGGATTCTAGCAAAAATCCGCCAACGCTAGCAGCTTTGCGTAGGGTGCGTGGCGAAAACAACGGAGCAGGTGATATTGGAGAAGACCAGAGCAGATCGCCATGAGGCTTTTCCCGTACTGGTGCTGGCGGCCGGCGCGTCCCGGCGGATGGGCCGTGCAAAGGCCCTGTTGCCGCTGAATTCGGGGACGCTACTGGATCATGCCATTGGCCAGGCCAGGCACCTTGGAGGTCCGGTTACTGTCGTAGCAGGCGGGTGGTACCCGCTGATGCGTTATCGTTGCCGCCTCCAGCCAGCTGCATGGTGCTTTGCCCGGGACTGGCACGAGGGACTGTCAGCCTCGCTGAAGGCAGGGCTGCGGCGTATCACGCCTCAGGCCAAAGGGGTTTTTGTGGTGTTGCTGGATCAGCCCCTGATTGAATCGGAAGCGCTGATGGTCCTGGCGCAGGCGGCCAGACATGACCCCTCCCACCCCTTTGCCGCAGACATGCGTGGCAAACCGGGGGCGCCGGCCTACCTCCCCCGGCGCTTGTGGTCACAGGTAATGACGCTGGAAGGAGACAGAGGCGCAGCCGGCATCCTGGCGAGAAACGGCGCTACCAGGATTGCGATGGACGGCGCCGGTTCGGATGTGGATACCCCCGGAGACTGGCGCCGTATCAGTCGTCAGTTAAGCGAACAGCCCTGATAGCCAGGCGATGCCCACTGCGAAAATGCCCAGACTGGCAGCCAGGCCCAAGGTATAGATGCGCGACGTTGCCGAACGCTGCTGGGATACGAACAGATCGATCGTGCGCTGGGCGATATCCTCAGCGGTCTCGCGGGAGATCTCGTGGGCCTGCTGTATGGCTTCGGATTGCAGCGTTTGCCAGAATTCGGTATCGATCGTCTGCACGCTGGTGATGTGATCCTTCAGCTCTGCCATGTGATCGCTGGTAAAGCCAGTGTTATGAGACAGGTCCTTGCGCAGTTCAGCGAGCTCACGGGCAAGGTTCAGATTCACCTCCGCGGCCACGTCATCACGAAGGTTGCGCGTGCGACGCTCTATCATTTCACTGACAGCAGTCAGGCGTTCTTCAACAGCGGCTTCCTGTTTTTTGCCAGACTCCTCCAGCGCCCGCTTGAGGTGATCAAACTGTTCGTCGAACAGCGAGCTCAGCAGCTCGTGCAGGCGGTTATTGATATGGGTTTTCACTGCAGAGCGGGCAATCTGCTCGATCAGGTCGCTGGTGAGCGGAACCACCTGGGGGCCATGGCCATTGGCCTGTGGCTCATTGTCTGTTTGCGGTGACATTTCCAGGGAGGCATCAGCGGGGATGTCCAGTGGGTCCTCCTCCGTAACGTCGGCAGTGGCGTCAAGTTCCGGCGGTTCGGGCAGGTTGCCTTCGGTCACATCGCTGTCAAGCTGCTCGAGAACCAGGCTGAGGCCCTCGGTGTGTGGGGGCTTGGTGAGAATGTTGTAGACGCCGAAATTGCGAGCTTCCTCCATGAACGACTGGGACTTCTTCGAGGTACACATGATGATGGGGATGGCGGCAGTTTCAGGGTTCCCCTTTATGGCTTTGGTGGCTTCAACGCCATTCATGCCGGGCATCAGATGATCCATGAAGATCACGTCCGGGCGTTTGTTGGAGTTAAGGAAGTCCAGCGCCTCCTCTGCCGAGCCGGCCATGTTCACTTCCATGTCCCGGCCTTCCAGCAGTTTGCTCAGGGCAAATCGAGCCACTTTCGAGTCATCTACCAGGAGTGCATTCTTGATCGCCATGTCACAACCTCAACCTTTACTGCATGTGTGTTCATTACCGGGCTGATGCTCACCAGCCTTCCAGGTTCGGGCACTGGGTTGCCCGATAGCTTTTCTCCCGATAACAAACACCGGGTTCCTTGGTCCGGGCGGTGAATACCTCCCCGGCTGCCGTTGTCAGGCGCACCTGTCCGTAGGGCTCGCCATAGCGGAAGGTTGCCTCGATCGAGCTGCCGTTGGGATTGCGCAGCAGCCCCTTGCCATGAAATGAGCCTTCGATGTACTCGCCTTCGTATTTCTTGCCATCGGCAAACACTTCCTTGCCCTCGCCATGGAATTCTCCGTTGGAAAACTCGCCTTCATAATGGCGCCCGTCAGGATAGGTGAGGGTGCCTTCACCATGGAATTCGTCGTTCCGGAATCCGCCTACGTAGAGCATGCCATCCGATGTTGTGAGCGAGCCATGGCCGTTCAGCTGCCCGTCGGACCATTGTCCGGTCAGAATGTCGTCGTTGGCCAGAGTCAGCGTGCCCTGACCATTAAAGCGGTCGTGGCGGAACTGTCCGGTATAGCGGGTATCGTCTGCATCCCGCCATGTCCCTTCGCCATGTCGCTGTCCCTCTTGCCAGTCACCTTTATAGCGACTGCCGTCCGGATACGAGGCGGTGCCTTTGCCATCAAATTCACCATTCACAAAGTGCCCTTCGTAACGCAGGCCGTCGGCGTCTTCATAGGTGCCGTCCCCGGTTTTAACGCCGCCTATCCACGTGCCGCCACGGTAATCAACGCGGGTGTAGGCCTCGAGTTGGCCGACCAGTGTCTTCTCGTTGCCAGCAGAGAGCGCTACTGTCTGCTGCCAGGGCTTGTGGCCCTCTTTGCTGATGACCACCTCGTATTCGCCCGGTTCCAGTTCCAGATCCAGTCGCGTGGCGCCGTATTGCTTGCCGTTGATTGTTACTTCATCCCCGACCACGTTTGAGCGCAGCACCAGAAGGCCGGTGGTGGGGCGAGGTTCTTCAGGTTGCTGCTGAGGGGCATCCGTGCGGGTTTCCGGCATTGCCGATGCGGGCTCTGCGACCGCCAGCATCTCGGGGTCTTCGGGGAGTTCCGGAATAAAGAAAGGTTCGCCGGTAATCCGGCTGTGTGACGGATTCGTGTCGGATTCGTCAATCTCATTATCAGAAGCTTCGCCGGAAGCGGCCAGTGCGCTGTCGGCCAGCGGCAGTTCCGGAGTTTCAACAGTAACAGCTTCGGCGGTGGTTTCTTCCCGGTAAAGTTCCTCGGACGCCGGCTCCGGGGTAACGGTGGCAATGGTTTCTTCGGCTTCCGGCTCGCTGGCTATCTCATCCGTACCCAATGAAAGGTCGTTGCGCACTGATGCAAAGCCAGCCGTCACCAGAAGCATCAGGGCCAGTGCGTTGACGAACAGTAGCGGTCTGAAGTCGACCATGAGAAACCTCTCAATGCTGCATTCTTGTGTTACTGCCGATGCCCCGACCGATTTTTTGTCATTGTTCAACCTGTGTCAGGGATTACACAGTCTTATCTTACCCAGTCGGGGCAATCTTATGTAACACAAACTCACGGAAGTTAACGAGAATGCAGGACAAATCACACTTTCTCCGGAAGCTGATCATGGTTGAGCTGCTCCCAGGAACGCATGTACACATCTGCCTCATACTGATAGGGGGATTTGAAGGGGGTCAGCACGAAATCGAACACCAGAAAGAAGAATCCGACAGATCCCCAGGCGATCGCAAGCGTACTTATGGTAGTGGCCTGGACTTCCGGGTTGGCGCTGACAAAACTTTCAAGCAGCGGGATCAGGTCTGAGGCCATAACCACCGGGTTGAAACTGGAAAGCACGAACGGTATCCAGAACGCGAGGAAGACCGGAAAGAACCCGAAGGACCAGAGCACCCGGCGTAACAGGTATATACCGATGGCGCGCCAGAACCGCTGCCTGATCTCGGGAACCCGACGTATGCGCTCCAGGTAACGGCGCCGTTCTGCCCAGTAGGCAGCAACTTCCGGGGCGTGGATATTCTGGCCTTTGGAGGTGGCCCTGTGGCCGGTGCCGGAAGTGGCTGGAGTCTGGTTGCCCTGGGTTTCAGTCGTCATGGAATCGGATGCTGCCTTGTGGCTTCGGGTTAGTGCATGATAATAGAAAGTACGTGTTACCCTACAATCCCCATTTGGTTAAAGACAGGATAGTTTTAATGGCGGCAGTGATCGAGAACACAGTCCATCCCGCGTTTGAAATGCTACGCAGTCACCGCATCAACACGTTGAACGTGACCGTTGAGGAGTACCGTCATCGCAAAACCGGTGCCCGTCACCTTCACCTGGCGGCAGACAACGACGAGAATGTGTTTTTTGTGGCGCTGCGGACCTTCCCGATGGATTCCAGCGGCGTGGCCCATATCCTGGAGCATACAGCGCTTTGTGGCAGCGAACGTTTTCCCGTGCGGGACCCGTTTTTCATGATGATTCGCCGCTCCCTGAACACGTTCATGAATGCGTTTACCAGTAGCGACTGGACGGCATACCCCTTTGCCAGCATGAACCGTAAAGATTTTGATAACCTGCTGACCGTGTATCTGGACTCCGTATTTTTCTCCTCCCTTGATCCGCTGGATTTCGCCCAGGAAGGCCACCGCCTGGAGTTTGACAAGCCCGAGGATCCGTCCACGGATCTGGTCTACCGTGGCGTGGTGTACAACGAGATGAAAGGTGCCATGAGCGCGCCTACCTCCCAGTTATGGCAGAACCTGTCCAGCCATCTCTTCCCGACCACCACCTACCACTACAATAGTGGTGGCGAGCCGGATCATATTGTTGACCTGAGTTACGACGACCTGCTGCGCTTCTATCGGCACCACTATCATCCCAGTAATGCGATTTTTGCCACCTACGGCGATATTCCGGCTTATGAGCATCACGAGCGCTTTGAAGAGCTCGCACTCAAGCGTTTTGATCGTCTGGATGTGGAACTGCCGGTTCGGGACGAAAAGCGCATGTTTTCACCGCTCCGTGTCGATCAGAGTTACGCGGTCAGTGAAGGGGAGGAAACTGCCCACAAGACCCACATCGTCATGGGCTGGTTGCTGGGGCATAGTTTTGACCTGCAGGAAAATCTGGAAGGTCAGCTGCTGGCGAGTGTGTTGCTGGAAAACAGCGCCTCCCCCCTGATGAGAGCCCTGGAGACCACGGATATCGGGCATTCCCCGTCCCCAATGTGCGGCCTTGAAGACTCCAACCGCGAGATGACCTTCGTGTGTGGCATTGAGGGCAGCGAGCCGGACAAGCAGGGCGAGCTGGAGCAGCTGATTGAACAGACCCTGGCAAAGGTGGTGGAAGAGGGAGTCAGCCAGGAGCGCCTGGAGGCCATACTGCACCAACTGGAGCTTCATCAGCGCGAGATCGCCGGGGACAGCTTCCCCTACGGTCTGCAACTGATCATGACGGCCATCTCGCCGATGGTTCATGGCGGTGACCCGGTTGAGCTGCTGGACCTTGAACCTGTACTGGCAGACATGCGCGAAAAGATCAGGGATCCCCAATATGTTCCCGGCCTTATTCGCAGCAAACTGCTGGAAAACCCCCATCGGGTAACGCTGACCCTGCGTCCTGACGACAAGCTGGAAAGCCGCCGTCAGGCCAAAATCCGCGAGGCTCTGGCTCGCCGCAAGGCCGCTCTCACCGATGACGAGGTTCAGCAGATTATCGACCGGGCCCGGGCCCTCGAAGAGCGCCAGACCCGCAAGGATGACGATTCCATCCTGCCCAAAGTGGACCTGACCGACGTGCCACTGCAGCTGCCGGAACCCGAAGCCCGGTTTGCCGGCGATATGTCGGCAACCATTTATGCGCGGGGTACAAACGGGCTGGTCTATGAACAGGTGGTCGTGCCGGTGCCGAACCTGTCTGAAGATGAGCTGCTGTTATTACCTTACTACACCACGCTGATCCCGGAAGTGGGGTGTGGTGAACTGGATTACCTGCAGATGCAGGACCGCATTTCTGCCGAATCCGGGGGCATCAGTGCTTCCTTCTCCGCCAAGGGGCGAATAGACGATGTGCAGGATCTGTCTGGCTACCTCGTCTTTAATGGCAAGGCACTGGCGAGAAACCGCCAGGCGCTGACCTGTCTGCTCAAAGACGTGTTCGAGGGTGCCCGGTTTGACGAGAAAGAGCGCGTCCGCGAACTGGTCGCCCAGATCCGTGCTCGCCGAGAGCAGGGTGTGACCGGTAGTGGTCATGCTCTGGCCATGGGCGCTGCTTCCCAGGGCATCAGCACCGGCGCCTGGCTGTCGTTCCGTCTGGGGGGCCTTGAGGCAGTTCGCGGGGTGAAGGCGCTGGACAAGGCGCTTGATACTACCCCGGCAGAACTTGACCGTCTGTGTGAGCGTCTGGCCGCGCTGCACGAACGTATCCGGCAGCAATCCCGTGAGTTTCTGCTGATTGGGGAGGAAGAGCAGCTTGACCCCATGCTCGCCGAGCTGAAATCGATCTGGGGTGAGACCAATGCTGAAGCCGCGGAGTCCTGGAAACTGGCGCCGGTCAGCTACCAGACCCGCGAAGCATGGCTTACTTCAACCCAGGTGAATTTCTGCGCCAAGGCATACAGCACCGTTGCCATTGATCATCCTGATGCAGCGGCATTGACCGTGTTGGGTGGCTTTCTGCGCAACGGGTACCTGCACCGGGCCATTCGTGAAAAGGGTGGTGCTTACGGTGGTGGTGCCGGTCAGGACAGCGTCAACGGTACCTTCCGGTTTTTCTCCTACCGGGATCCCCGGTTGGGTGAAACGCTTGATGATTTCGATAAGGCCCTGGAGTGGTTGCAGCAGGAACAGCATGATCCCCAGGAGCTGGAGGAGTCCATACTTGGCATAATCGGTCAGCTGGACCGTCCGCGTTCTCCGGCCGGAGCGGCCCGTCACGCGTTCCATAACCGGTTGTTCGGCCGCACGCCAGAGCAGCGTGCCCGCTTCCGGGAACGTGTGTTGGCTGTGACCCTGGACGACATGAAGCGGGTGGCGAAAGAGTGGCTGAAGCCGGAGACTGCCAGTGTGGCGGTGGTCACCAGCTTCGAGAACCGGGCCACAGCCAAGGAACTAGGGCTGGAGATCCAGGAGCTGTAATCCGACCGCAATGGTAAAAGGCCGGTGAATCCTTGTTGTCAGAGGGCGCGCCGGCCTT
>JAWWAM010000061.1:0-10173 GCA_033721715.1 Marinobacter sp. | reverse complement strand
CATCCCACGGGCAATGATTGAACGCTTCTTCCCCACCGTGCCCTACCTTGGCAACCTGCTGAACGAGTTTGGAGCGGTACTGGGCGACCCGACCAACTGCGCAAAGATGCTGGCCAACGGCGAGGCAGTGATTGTTTTCCCCGAAGGGGTTCGGGGTTCCGGCAAGCTGTACCACGACCGTTATCAACTCAAACGGTTCGGGAACGGCTTCATGCATCTCGCAATGAAGTACAACGCACCCATTGTTCCGGTTGGCGTGGTGGGATGTGAAGAAACCATTCCGGCCATCGCCGACATCAAGCCCCTTGCCAGGCTACTGGGCATACCCTACGCCCCTCTTGCCATGCCCGTGGTGTTGCCTGCGAAAGTACACCTGAATTTTGGCGACCCGATGGTGTTTGATGACCGGGAAATCCCGGAAGAACAGGTCACAGAGCGGGTGGAACAGGTGAAAGCGGCAATCAGTGAATTGATAGACACCGGGCTGAGCGAAAGGAAAAGGCTGTTCTGATGGAAGAACAACGCAGACCTCATATTCTGGTCACCGGTGCTGCCGGTGCCCTGGCACAACAAGTGATCGACCGCCTGCGGGAGACCTGTAACCTGGTAGCGGTAGACTTCCGTGAGCAGGTCTATCTGGGCGATGACATTCCCAGTTACTGCATCGACTTTAACAAGCGCTCCTTCGAGGATCTTTTCCGTCGTTACCAGTTCGACGGCATCATCCACCTGGGCCGTATCATGTCCAGCCAGCTCACCCGTATGCGACGCTATAACGCCAACGTGCTGGGTACCCAGAAACTGCTGGACCTGAGCCACAAATACAACATCAGGCGAATGGTGGTTTTATCCACGTTTCATGTCTACGGTGCGGTAGCCTACAACCCGGCACTGATCGACGAAGAAGCGCCACTTAAAAGCGCGGGCCTGAGCGCAGACCTCATCGATTCCGTAGAACTGGAAAACCTCGCCAACATCTACCTGTGGCGCTATCCCGATCTGAACATTACCATTCTGCGCCCATGCAACATCGTTGGCCCCGGTGTGCGCAATTCCATAAGCACCCTGCTGGGCATGGAACGGGCCCCGGTTCTGGCCGGCTTTTCGCCAATGATGCAGTTTATCCATATCGACGATATGGCCGACGCCATCGTGCTTACCTACAACAAGCCCCAGCGCGGCATTTTCAATGTGGCGCCGGAAGACTGGGTGGCCTATCAGCATGCCCTGAAGCTCTGCGGCTGCAAACGGATTCCGATACCCTCCATTCCGCCAATGCTGCCGAAGATAATATTACGTACCCTCAATCTGCGTAGTTTTCCTTCGTATCTGATGCACTTTTTCAAGTATCCTGTCGTGATTGACGGCAGAGCGTTCGCGAGAGAGTTCGGATTCACTCCCAAGCGACCGCTGAAAGAAATATTCCGGTTCTACCGTGAGAACAAAAAACCGGTGTAACTAATGGCTAACAACGCAGGACGCGAGCCATGCTCAACGATTTCAGCCTGATAAGTCATTCCATCGCAGCCATAGCCTATGGGCTGCTGGGGCTGGTTATTGCCACGCGATACCTTCGGCGGGATATCGACCGCTCACTGGTACTTGCCTCTTTCGTTACCCTGATCTGGGCAGGCTCCCTGATCGCCCAGAGCCTGTGGGGCGAGCCCGGATTTTTCGTGCGTTATACACTGGAACTGCTGCGGGACGCAGCCTGGATCACAGTGCTTTTCGCCCTTTTGCGGGATTCTTTCCGGACCGCCAACCTGGTGGGCAGGCTGCGCCGCATCCTCGCCACCGCCACAGTGGCCCTGGTCGTCCTGCTGCTAGGCTCCGGGTTAATGGAATACGCCTTCGGGATGACCATTCTCGACGGTAAAACCAAGGTGGTGGGCCAGATCGCCCTCTCCCTGCTGGGCCTCTCCCTGGTGGAACAGATCTGGCGCAACTCGCTGTCGTTCGGCCGCTCCAGTATGAAGTACGTCTGCATCGCCGTCGCCACCCTGTTCGCCTTCGACTTTTTCATGTATGCCGACGCGCTGCTGTTTGGCCAGGTGGCTGACTCCTTCTGGAATGCCCGGGGCCTGGTCAACGCAGCACTGGTGCCGCTGTTTGCCGTCAACGTTATCAACACCCGGAAACAGCCGGTGGATTTTCAGCTCTCCCGCTCGGCGGTATTCCATGCCGGCACCCTGCTCCTGGCCGGGGCCTACCTCCTGTTCCTGGCGCTGGGGGGATACTACGTAAAAACCCTCGGCGGAGACTGGGGCGAGGCGCTTCAGGTTCTGTTTCTTACCATCGCCCTGGTATTTCTCGCCACTCTGCTGACATCGCGGCGGGTCAGATCCCGGTTGATGGTATTCATCAGCCAGAACTTCTTTGATTACAAATACGATTACCGGGAAGAGTGGCTCAAGATGACCCGTGAAATGGCGAATCTGAGCGACACCCCCCCACTGCCGGAACGGGTGATCCGCATCCTCACCAGCCTTGTGGAAAGCAACGCAGGCGCTCTCTGGATCCGGGAGGACCAGGGCGACTATCTGCTCAAGACCGCTGTGAACCTGGTAACGCCGAAATACACAACCATTGACGCCAACTCGGAACTGGTCCGGTTTTTTGGTGAACGTGAGTGGATCATCGACCTGCATGAGTACCACAGCGACCCGGTTGCCTATAACCTGCTGGAAATTCCCGACTCGATCTCAAAGATTCCCGACGGATGGCTTGTCATTCCTCTGTATCTCAGCAACGACCTTTACGGTATCGCAATGATCGGCAACCCTTACGCCCGGGTGGAGCTGAACTGGGAAAACTTCGACCTGATCAAGGTTGTCGCCCGGCAAACCTGTAACCTGCTGGCCCAGGCGGACGCCCAGAATCGGCTTTCACGGGCCATGCAGTTCGAAGCGGTCAGCAAGGCCTCTGCTTTTATGGTCCACGACCTGAAAACACTGATTGCACAACTGTCGTTACTGGTGAAAAATGCACCACGGCATCGGGAGAACCCGGCTTTTATTGACGACATGATCACAACCACCGACCACGCCGTTCGCAAAATGTCCAACCTGGTAGACCATATCCGCAAACCGGCCGATGAAACTCTGGTAACCGAAGTGGTGGAGCTCCGAGAGGTCATTACTCACCTTGCAGAGCATTATTCCCGCCGCCAGCCAACGCCCCGCGTGGCGGGCGCTCCCGGTAAGATCTACATCAATGCCGACCGGGATCAACTCTGTAGTATCCTCGGCCACCTGATACAGAATGCCCAGGATGCCACCCCACCGGACGGAGAAATCACCCTGACTCTAAAAACTGCCAGCGGCAGTGTGGTACTGTTCATTCAGGACACAGGAGCCGGTATGACAGAGGACTTCATCCAGACCCAGTTGTTCAAACCGTTTGAGAGCACGAAGGGGCTGACCGGTATGGGCATCGGTGCCTATCAGGCCCGGGAATACGTGCGCAACGTGGGCGGCAATATCGACGTCACCAGCGAGCCCGATCTGGGCTCCTGTTTTTCTATCCGCTTTCCTCTCGCCCGGCCCGTTGAGGAAGAAGTGTCGGCCGAAATCGAGCCAGAGTTACCGGGTAGTGACCAGCTCGAGCCACAGAGGAATGCCAAATAATTGACAAAATTTGAATCCACTCCAGTCTATCATTGCAAAGTGTCAATGTTCAGTTAAGAATCAGAGGTGAGAGGATTCACTGCAAAACCATCACAATACAGAAAGGGATTTGTAGCCGTTGTGAGTAGACGACTTTTGATAGTAGAGGACGACCCGGGTCTGCAAAGCCAGATGCGCTGGTGTTTCAGCGAGGACCTGGAAGTGAGCGTTGCTGCAGACCGGGAGTCTGCCCTGGCAGCCCTGCGCAGAACTGAGCCAGATGTAATCACCCTGGATCTGGGCCTTCCCCCTGATCCCGGCGGTGCGTCGGAAGGTTTTCTGTTACTCGAGGAAATCCTGCGGCTGGCCCCCATGACCAAGATCATCGTGGTAACCGGCCGGGAAGATAAAGAGAACGCCGTCAAAGCCATCGGCATGGGTGCCAGCGATTTCTACCAGAAACCTCTGGATGCCGAGATTCTCACCTTTGTGGTCAACCGCGCCTTCCGGCTGGCGGAGCTGGAGCGGGACAACCGTGAACTGGCCCGCCATCGTAACGGCACCAGCATCAAAGGCATCGTTGCAGCCAGCCCTCAAATGCTCTCCATTTGCCGGACACTGGAAAAGGTCGCTCCTACCGATGTAACAACCCTGATTACGGGCGAGACTGGCACCGGCAAAGAACTGCTGGCGCGCGCCCTCCACGACCTGAGCCACCGTGCAGAGAAACCCTTTGCCGCGATCAACTGTGCGGCGATTCCTGAGAACCTCCTGGAAAGCGAACTGTTCGGCTTTGAGAAAGGCTCTTTCACCGGCGCCACCCAAAGCAAAAAAGGCAAGATAGAAAACGCCAACGGCGGCACCCTTTTCCTGGACGAAATCGGTGACATGCCCATGCCTCTGCAAGCCAAGCTGCTGAGGTTTCTGCAGGAACGAATGGTAGACCGGGTGGGCTCAGTAAAACCCGTGGCCGTGGATGTGCGGGTGGTTTGCGCTACCCACCGGGATGTTCAGGAGCTAATCACCCAGGGCACCTTCCGCGAAGACCTTTATTACCGCATCAGCGAAATTACCCTCGACGTGCCTGCACTACGCGACCGCGAGGGAGACGCGCTCGTTATCGCGCAGTCGTTGTTGCAATCCCTCGGCAAGCAGATGGACCGCCCCAACCTCGCCTTCACTGAAGACGCCATCAAGGCCATCAAGAGCTACCCCTGGCCTGGCAACGTGCGGGAAATGATCAACAAGGTGAAGCGGGCCACCATCATGGCGGACGGCAAACGGGTGACCGCCGCTGACCTGCAGCTGAACTGCGACCAGGATGCCCCCGAAAGCCAACTGAACCTGCGGCAGGTGCGTGAAAATGCCGAAAGAGCAGCCATTATCCAGGCGCTTCAGTCCTGCAACTTCAATATGGCGCAGGCCTCACGCCTGCTGGGCATAACCCGGCCAACGCTTTACAACCTGACCGACAAATACCGGATAGAAACATCCTCCGAGTCTTCGAGTGCCTGAGTAACAGGCAGGGAATCCATAACAACACCCGAAAAGGAAAGGAACAGGGCCATGAAACCAGTATTAGCAGTACGTGCCACCCTACTTTCAGTTGCCATCTCGCTGACCCTTGCAGGTTGCGGCGGCGACAGCAATGAAATGAGCCAGGAAGAAATCCAGTACATGAGTCATCTGGACCAGTCCCGCTTCTTCCAGCGCCAGGGTGAGCTCAAGGCCAGCACGCTGGAAGCGCGTAGTGCAATTGAATTGCAGCCAGAGCAACTCGATCCCTATTTTCTGATTATCGACAACTTGCTGAAAGCCGGCGATGCGATCAATGCGGAAAGACAACTCGCCTGGGTCATGGAACAGATCCCGGAGGAGAACCTCACTTCCGAGGTAGAAAACCGGGCCAACCTCATGTACGCCGAAGCATACCTGATGCGCAATGAGCATGAGCGGGCACTGGCGGCGCTCGACAAGATCTCCTCTCCAGACCGATCGCTAGAGACAGAGGCGACTCTGCTCAGGGGCGAAACCTACCTGGCATCTGGTCAGCTCGACGAAGCCAGCGCGGCCTTTGAAGAAGCAAGAACCGTTGACTCAGGCGCGGTTGAGGCGGTGGTCGGCCTTTCTAAAGTGGCTTTCGCCCGGGAGGAAAAGGAAAAAGCTGGAGAGCTCGTCGCTGAAGCGGAAGAGATAGACGGTGAGGATACCGAACTCTGGCTATGGAAGGCCCAGATGGCTCACGCCGAGAAAGACTGGCAGAAGGCAGAAGATGGCTACATCAGAGCGCTTGAGGATATTGGCCAGTACGATGTCATGACCCAGCGGAAATACGCCACCATCTCCGCCCTTATTCGCGTATTGAGAGCCCAGGGGAAACAATCTGAAGCATTTGTCTATGAAGAAATACTGGCCAAGTCTGCACCTGGAACCATCAAAAGCAACCTGATGGCCGCCCAGGACGCGATGGAGGAAGGCGACCTCACCAACGCAGCACGTTACCTTGAGGAAGTTCGTGCGCAAGCTCCCGGTCATGAGCAATCCGCCTTGATGCTGGGCCTGGTGCGTTTCCGGCAGGGGCGTGTCGAGGAAGCCGAGAAGCTATTGGCCCCCGTGGCCGAAATGGGCGAATCGGAGGTTGCCGGCAAACTGTTGGCAGCCACCCGGCTACAAATGCGCAATCCGCAAGGCGCGCAGGACATACTCGATAAACTCGAAGGCAAAGATTCAGACCCGGAAACCCTGGCTCTCGTCGCAATAGCATCACTTGCCAGTGGCGATACTGAGGCCGGTGAGGCTTTGATGGAAAAAGCACTGGAGCTCAACCCCGACAACCACCAGTTACGGTTGCGGTATGCAAACTATTTGAGCCGTGAGGGAGAGCACGCACGAGCCATAGACCTGGCAAGGCAGGTGGTAAACAAGGCGCCTGAGATGGATCAGGCGCGTAGCCTTCTGATTCAGGCCCAGGCGCGCTCCGGGGATGTTGCGGCAGCCACTACAACGGCGTCTGAGTGGATCAAAGAAGATCCTGACAGTGTCGCAGCCCTGCTGACTCGGGGAAACCTGTCAGCCAGTCAGGAGAGAATGGAGGAAGCACGAGACTATTTCACGCAAGCGAGCAATAAGGATGCCGATGCCCCCGGTCCGGTTCTCGCATTGGGCCGATTAGCGCTGAGCCAGGAGAACAAAGCCGAGGCGCAAAAGCACTTCCGTAAGGCCGTGGAACTTGCCCCGGATAGTCGCGAGGCTCTTCAGGGTCTCACCGCAGTTCTGGAGCAGGACGAAACCGAGCGTTTCATGAGACAGGTTCTGGAGCAGAATCCTGATGCCACCGGACCACGCCTCGTCCTGCTGGAACTGGCGCTGCGCCAGGGTAATAGTCAGGAAGCGGATGACCTTACAGCCACTCTGCTGGAGCGGGAAGAAGAGAATACGCCGTCACGTGCAGCACCTCTGGTGGCGAGTATCTACAATACCATTGCGGCGAGCCTGCGAGAGGCGGAAGAGACTGACCGCGCTTCGGCTGTTCTAAACCGAGCCAGAGCCCTGTTCCCTGACAACGAAGAAGTTTCCCTACAGGCAGCCCAACAAGCCTTTAGCGCAGAAAACGAAGATGAAGCCCGGAGCATTCTCCAGGAAGCGAAACAGCAACATCCGGATTCTCCAAGGCCGTATCTGCTAGAGGCGCGTTACTTTGAAAGCGAAGGGCAATACCAACAGGCGGCCGAGTTCTATCAACTGGCTATGGACAAACAGTCCAACGCACGCATCGTCAATGCCTATGCTGCAGTCTTGCAGGGCGCAGGTCGGGAAGACGAAGCGCTTTCACTGCTTGAGTCCGGCATTGAGACCTACCCTGATAGCTTGCAGTTGCGCTTGAGACTCGCCTTGCTTCAGCAGTCTGAGGGCGAGAAGGATAAAGCCAAAGCCAATTACGAGAAAATACTCGATTCCATGCCCGAGAATACGGTTGTGCTGAACAACCTGGCCTGGCTATATCACGAGGCAGGGGATGAGCGAGCTGTCTCCATGGCCAAAAAAGCCTATGATCTTGCGCCAGAAAGCGCCGCTATCGTGGACACTTATGGATGGATCATGCTCAAAGCCGGTAACCATCAAGAAAGCCTGCCTATCCTGCAAAAGGCCCACGAGCTTCAACCCGACTCAGAGGAAATCGCTCTGCACCTCGCAGAAGCATACCGCGCTGCTGGCCGGAATGCTGAAGCAAAAGAAATTCTGGAAAAATTTGGTGATCAGGGCTGATGCATCGGGGTTTAACAATGCGGTATTTCTGGCTGGCCTCAATCCCGCTGCTGGCAGTGGGGCTATGGGCTGAATGGCAGTCATTTTTTGATCTGTGGTACAACTCGATTATCTACCACCATGGGTTTTTGGTGCTCGGTGGCGTCTTCTTTGTTCTGTACAACAGAAGAGAGTCTCTCGCGGACCTGAGAATAACCGGCTCGCCCCTGGGATTATTTTTCCTGGCTGGCGCTATTGCCGGGCTGATCCTCTCTCAGGCGGCGGACATCAGGTTGTTCCGCCTGATGCTTGCGCTATTGATCATCCTCTTCTGGGGGTGGTCAATATGGGGAAAGGGATTCCTGACCGTCGCAGGCGGGCCCATTCTACTGCTGGTTTTTGCGGTACCCATATGGGACGACTTCTCCCCCCTCCTCCAGCACATCACGGTTTTCTTTAACACGATCCTGCTGCAGGCATTTGATATCCCTGCCACCATCCACGAGTTCTACATCATCCTGGATGTGGGAACATTCCTTGTCGAAGATGGATGTAGTGGTGTGCGGTACCTGATGGTCGCGCTATTTCTCGCAGCCTTCTACGGCCAGCTTTATTATGGCTCAAAGACCCGCATTATTTTGCTTATTGTGATTGCCGGCCTGCTATCCATGGTGGCGAACTGGATAAGAGTTTTTGGCATCATCGCCGCCGGGCATTACACCAACATGGAAACCTCTCTGGTAGAGGACCATGAACTCTTCGGATGGGTCATCTTCGTCATCATTACGCTGGTGCCGCTTTTCTTTATCTCCACCTGGCTTGAACAACCATCTTCAAACGCTGAGGACGGAACTGGCCATCCCCAGCGTGAGACTGAACAGGCGCATACAAGTTCGCCGTCCATCAAGTGGCCTCTGGTGGCTTCGCTGCTACTCCTCGTGCCACCCCTGATACCGGCTGCTCTTGATGCCCGAACCGAACACATGGCAAGCACCTGGGAGCCGGACCTCCCTGTGCCTGATGCCGGCTGGAGTGGCCCACTTAAACACGCCGATTTCTGGCAACCGGACTATTCAAAACCAGACATTGATCTGGGCGGAATGTATGTGTCAGATGATCTGGAACGAGTGCAAGTGCAAGTAACGGGGTATCGCCGGCAGGCACAGGACAGGGAGCTGCTCGGGTATCGAAACCAGCTGTTCGACCGGAAGGAATGGAAGCTTGTTTCCAGGACCACTCGGGCCCGTAACGGCAACAGTGCTGCTAGCCCGGATACCGTCAGTGAGACGGTTATCCAGAAAAATGCCGGCGGCTCTTATGTCATTTTATGGTCGTGGTACCAGATAGGTGGGCAGCTCACCACTTCGAATATCGAAGTAAAAATCCAGGGAGCACTTAACAAGCTCCGGGGCGATGCCCGTGGCGCCCTATGGGCACTCGCCGGACGGTGTGAAAGCGTGTCGAGTGAAGGCGAGACAAGTCCGGACTGCTCCGGGCAGAGAGCCACCTTCGAAAGGTTCCTGAACGGCGCGCAACGCTGACATTTCATCCGGCTCATAAAAAAAACCGGCGCTCATTCGAGCGCCGGTTTTTTCGTTCAAGACCACTACAATCTTTGTAGGCAGCCTTTATTGGCCTCAGGACTTGCGGCGACGCGAAAGTCCCAGACCGGCAAGGCCCAGACCGAGCAGCGCAAGAGTGCCAGGCTCAGGAACCTTGGTAAATACACCTCTGAGCTGGGCCACGTTGTCGCCATGCTCCGGTGAGATCAGTTGCTCAAGGGTAGGACCGCCGTTCTTACTGAACCCTCTCAGGTCAAGTGTGTACAGGGTTCCATCAATCTCGAAAGCGTTTGACGACACAAGGCTCTCGAAGGACACAATGTCGTCGCAGCAGCCATTTCCTGAGTTCGGGGTTTCTTCATGAAGGAAAGAGAACGCCAGAGGCGTCGCATAGGGATTTCCATCCACGGAGATGTCCATCGAGATGCTCAGCAGAACACTGTCGACACCTGAACCAGTATTAATCTGATAGTTGAAATGGGTGAAAGTGCCCAGATCAAATTCTTCGTTGATATCTACATTAAACGCGGCTGGTGCAGATCCATCAAAACGGTAGCCGCTCTGAGTTGGCTGGCCAATGCCCCAACGAACTTGCCTGCCTCCGTCACTGTAAACGACGTTTTTGCCTTCAACGGCGTCTGACCACACACCAGATATGCTATCAACGGAAATCACAGGCATTGCAAAGGCAGGTGCAACTAATGAAGCAGCGAACACTCCTCCCAACATCGACATCTTATTCATGGTAGATCCTTCTTCAT
>JAWWAM010000060.1:0-10189 GCA_033721715.1 Marinobacter sp. | reverse complement strand
TTGATCAGAACCGGCAGGGAGAGTTCGCTGGCAAGGCTCTGTAACAGCACCATGATCTGCTCGGATGTTTTCGGGTCGAGAGACGCAGTTGGCTCATCGGCAAGCAGAATTTCAGGCTCCTGCATCAGAGCCCGGACCACACCTACACGCTGGCGCTCGCCGCCAGAGAGTTCGTCGGCCCTCTTGTTGGCGTAGTGGGCGATGCCGACACGGTCCATAAGATGGAAGGCGCGATCTATGTCGGTCTGGGGAAACTTTCTGGTCATGGCCTGGTAGAGGGAAACATAGCCAAGGCGGCCAGCCAGCACATTTTCCATCACCGTCAGGCGGTCAATCAGGTTGAACCCCTGGAATACCATGCCGATTTTTCGACGGGCGTGTCGCAGGTTGGCCCCCCGGAGGTTGACCAGCTCCCGACCGTTCAGCTGGATGGAGCCGGAGGTGGGTTCCACCAGACGATTGATGCACCGCAGCATCGTGCTCTTGCCAGCACCGGATGCCCCGACGACAGAAACCACGGTATTGCCTTCCACGACCAGATCCAGGCCTTTCAATACCGGCTCGTCGCTACCGTAACGTTTAACCAGGTTGGAAATTTCAAGCATAGGAGTCTTGCACCTGCGGAAATGAACGGAATGCTTGCCGGCACAGCCAGGGCTGACTGCACCGGCAAGAGGTCGGCGTTACTGCAGATTGTCCGGAGTGTATTCCACGCCATTGGCAGACTGGATGGCCCGGATAACTTTCCAGTGCTCTTTGTAATTGATGGGAATAAAGGTTTCCACACCATCGAATTCCTCGCCGAGTTCTGTCCCTTCGAACTTGAAGGAATAGAAGGCTTCCTTGATTTTATCGACCAGGTCAGGGTGCAGGTTGTAGGCGTAGTTGTAGGAAGTGGTGGGGAAGCGGTCGGATTCCCACACAATCCGTACATCCTCTTCGTCATAGAGGCCCCGGTCTGCCATGCGTTCAACGACCTCTGAGGCTACGGGCGCGGCGTCGTAGTCGCCGGCCACAACCCCCAGCATGGACTGATCATGGCTACCGGAATAGATCACCTTGTAATCCTCATCCGGTACCACGCCCAGGTCGGGGAAAAGGGCTCTTGGTGCCTGATTGCCTGAATTGGATGTGGGCGAGGTGTGGGCCACGCGCTTGCCTTTCAGGTCTGGCATTTCCTTGATGTCCGAATCTTGCTGGGTATAGACCTGCAGCGTATAGCCGAACTGCCCCTCATCCGAACCCATCAAAGCGAAGGGAACCGCTCCGGCGAGATTAACGGCAAACGGTGTGGGGCCGGTAGAAAAGCCTGCGACATGCAGGCGGCCGCTGCGCATGGCTTCTACCTGGGCTGCATTGGACTGTACGGCGAAAAAGCGAACATCCCGGCCGGTGACTTCTTTGAGGTGTTCGATAAAGGGTTGCCAGATATCCGAATAGATCGCTGGGTCTTCTACCGGAGTGTAAGCAAAAATCAGAGTGTCTGGATTGACCCACTTCGACTTGTCGTCCGGGCGATCAGCAACGAGGTCGCCATCTTCATCACAGTACATGGCGTCCAGAGCGCCCCTTTCGCAGCTAGCCAGGGCGTTGCTGGCCATGCCGAGGGTCAGAATCGGGAGTAGCGAAGCTGCTATCCATAGCCGCGCACGGCTTACAGGAAATCTTCTGACAGGTTTCATAGGCGTCCTTCCTTTTCTTGTCGATTGTCAGGGTAGCGGTTTCCGTATTGAGCTCTATCTTTATAGTTCAATTGAACTGTTATTTCACTCTCAAATGAATTTTTGCGGACAAGCCCAGTGGCAGTTATATATAACCTCAACCATCCTCGGGAAAATATCAGGGATGTCTTACCAGAAATGCCAGGACCAGGCGGCACAAGGAGATGAAAAATGGAACTGCTGAAACGCATCACGGATTATCTGGTCGACAACGAACTGAGGCTTGCAACCGCCGAATCCTGCACCGCAGGCCTCATCTTTTCGGAGCTCGCACGGGTGCCGGGTAGCGGCCAGAGTATCGACTCTGGCCTCGGGGTCTATTCGCCTCAATCCAAGAACCGCTATCTCGGTGTCCGCTACGACACCATCGAGCGTTACGGCCTGACCAGTGAGGCAGTATGTGGCGAGATGGCGTGTGGGGCGCTGGAGAACAACGGCGCCGACGTGGCCCTGGCCAACACTGGTATCGCCGGCCCCAACCCCGGCGATGACGATACGCCCGTCGGCACCGTCTGCTTCGCGTGGGCGATTCGCCACGAAGGCGACCATCACCTTTACTGCGAGACCCGCCGCTTCGACGGCGAGCGCAATGAAGTACGACTGGCTGCCGCCCACTACGCGCTGGAACGTCTGCCCCACTATCATCGGTTGTGTCTTGAAGCCCGAGCGAATGCCGATGCGGGATACCGGCGAAAGGCGATTCAGCGTGCCATCGTGGCGCAACTGCAAGCCCGGCCCGAAATCGATGCTCAGCACGAAATCAAGCGCCGCTGTGACTTCCTGTGCCGGGTCATGCAGGAAAGTGGTCAAAAGACGCTCGTGTTTGGCATCAGCGGCGGCATCGACTCCACAGTGGCGGGACGCCTGGCGCAGCTGGCCGTGAACCAGTTGCGTGACCAGGGCGAACCGGCCCGCTTCGTGGCCATGCGCCTGCCCTACGGCGAACAGAAGGACGCCGACGATGCCGACAGGGCACTTCAGTTTATCCAGCCTGACGAAGTGCTTGATGTGGATATCAAAAGTGCAAGCGATGCGTTATTGGAGTCGCTGGAAAGTGGCGGGCTGTCGTTCGGCGACGCCACCCAACGCGACTTCGTATTGGGGAACATCAAGGCACGCCAGCGGATGGTGGCCCAGTATGCCGTGGCCGGGACGCGCGGTGGTCTGGTGGTTGGCGCTGATCAGGCTGCCGAGGCGCTGATGGGCTTCTTCACCAAGTATGGTGACGGGGCCTGCGATGTTGCCCCCCTTACCGGTTTGAACAAGAGCCAGGTGCGCCTGCTGGGCCAGCACCTTGGCGCAGCGGAATCGCTGGTGAATAAGCTGCCCACCGCCGATCTCGAGTCGCTCGCGCCGCAGAAGCCTGACCATGAGGCGCTTGGCGTCACGTATCAGGAGATTGACGCCTTCCTGGAGAACCGGGATGTCTCCGAGCGCGTTTTCGATATCATCGTCAACGGCTACCGAAATACCGGGCACAAGCGTCAGCTGCCTATTGAGCCGGAGTGAAAACTTGGCCCACTGGGACTTCTAGTCAAATCTGTCCCAGTACGGAGGTTCTCCGAAAAAGCCGTCGATAAAGTCGATGAAGCTGCGAACCTTGCTGGCCAGTAACTGCCGGTGGGCATAGACCGCGTAAAGTGCCATCGGCTCTGGCTCATGCGCTGGCAGGATTACCTTCAATTTCCCTTCCCTGATAGCCCCTCCCGCAATAAAGGTGGGCTGTAAGGCGATCCCGGCTCCGGCAATTGCCGCCTCTATCAGCACGTCACCGTTGTTGCTGACCATCTCCCGGGTGCTGTCGCGATCCCTGCCTAATAGCCATTTATGGACCGCGGGGCCGGCGTCCATGTCCAGGTAGCTGTAGCGCAGGTAGCGATGCTCACTGAGATCTTCCGGGCGTTCCGGCGTGCCGTGTTGCTCAAGGTAGGCCGGCGATGCGCACAGAACCAGCCTTACCGGGGCGAGCCGTTTGGCGATCAGAGAGGAGCTTTTGAGGTGGCCGATCCGCAGTGCGATATCGAATCCTTCTTCCACAATATCGACTTTCCGGTCGTTCAGCTGCAGATCGATACCGACGGCGGGATGGGTGTGCTGGAATTCGCTCAGCAGGGGCGCCATGTGGCGAATGGCAAAAGAGACGGGAGCGCTTACTCGTAGCAGGCCCTGGGCCTGGGTTTGCAGATCGTCGAGCTGGTTCTCCATATCGTCGATGTCGTTGAGCACATGCTGGGCACGCTGGTGATAGCGGGTTCCCGCTTCGGTCAGGTGAATCTTCCGTGTGGTGCGGTTAAGCAGGCGTACAGCCAGGTGTTGTTCCAACTGGGAAACGTATTTGCTGACCAACTGCGGCGACAGGCCCAGCCGATCCGCGGCGCGGGTGAAAGTCCCTTCGTTCACCACGGTCACGAAGGCGCGCATGGCATCGATGCGGTCCATGGTTTCGTCCTGTATCTGGGATTACTATCAATAATTCGTTGATAATAAAACAACGATGGTCATCTTAGTCTACTGGTTTGATGATAGTACAGTGGGTTCATCACCTGACGCACAGGCTTCGGGATAAACCCAAAAGAGTAAGATTCGAGGTGACTATCATGAATTCCCAGATTACACAGGCACTGTTCCAATCCACCGGTGGTTTTGCAGCCCTGGTTCTGCGGGTACCGGTCGGACTGATTCTGGCCGCCCACGGTGCGCAGAAACTCTTTGGCTGGTTCGGAGGCTACGGACTGGAAGGCACGGCGAACTGGTTGGCGAGTATTGGCCTGGAGCCGGGCTACCTGATGGCGTTGCTGGCCGGCGGTGCCGAGTTCTTTGGTGGACTGGCCCTGGTTCTTGGTTTGCTGACACGTCCTGCGGCGCTGGTTGCGGCCTTTACCATGCTGGTGGCGATATTCTCCGTTCACATCGGCAACGGACTGTTCATGTCCAATAATGGTTACGAGTATGCCCTGACCCTGTTTGTGGTCTCGCTTGCATTGGCGATTCAGGGCGCCGGACGGTTCTCGCTGGACAGTGTGGTGGTGCACAAGGGAGTCTGAACCATGCCGGTGAATGTCGTATTTCAGGTCAGGTGAGTTCTGAACTCAGGAGCAATCGTTATGAAAGCTGAAACCGATGTGTTGTTCATCTCCCATGGCGGCGGGCCCATGCCGCTGTTGGGAGACCCGGGGCACCGGGAAATGGTGGACCGGCTAACGGAGCTCGCCGACGAGCTTCAAAAACCGTCGGCGATACTGGTGATCAGCGCACACTGGGAAGCGTCAGTGCCGACAATCACCTCGAGCGCCAATCCTCAGTTGATCTACGATTACTATGGCTTCCCGCCGGAGGCCTACGCGATAGAGTATCCCTGCCCGGGTGAGCCGAGGCTGGCAAACCAGGTTTGCCGGGTGTTGGAACAGGCCGGGATCCCGGCGCGACTTGATGATCAGCGGGGGTTTGATCACGGCCTGTTCGTGCCGCTCAAGCTGATGTATCCGGAGGCGGATATTCCGTGCATTCAGCTGTCCCTCGTAGATAGCCTGGACGCGGGCGCCCACCTGGCGATTGGTCGTGCCTTGCAGGCGCTGGAGTACGACAACCTGATGGTGATCGGCTCCGGTTTCTCGTTCCATAACATGCGGGCGTTCTTCTCGGCAGAGACGCCCGAGATTCGCGCTCGAAACGAGGCGTTTGAGGACTGGCTGGAAGAAACATGCACCGATACCAACCTGCGGGAATCGGAGCGCGCTGAGCGCCTGGCTCACTGGGATCAGGCACCTCACGCCCGGTTTTGCCATCCGCGGGAAGAACATCTTTTGCCGTTGCATGTGTGCTACGGACTCGCGAACAAGCCCAGTGACAGTCATATATCGGCAACCATACTCGGGAAAAAATCGGGGATGTTCTATTGGAGAGTTGAAACAGCCAGTATCGCGATTGTCAGCAAAGCGTAAAAGTTACGTAAAACCACCGTCCGAGTATACTTCGCTGCCGTATTATTACCCACAATACACCTGCATTTTCCAGGATTTCCGCCCTTCTCGCCCTGACAAGGGCTGGCTGAATTGACGCTCTCTTGCGAGGTATTTATGGCTCCCCCGGCTGTTGCGGTTTTCCGCCGGAAACACATCTGGTTTCTGTTGATTATGGTTCTGACCCCTGCGATCGCAACGGGCTGGTGGTTTCAGCAGGACGGTCAGCCGGACCAGAATCTGCTGACCGTGGCGGTGCAGCGGGGCGATCTGGAAGACCTGGTGACCGCCACCGGCGTGCTGCAGCCGCGGGACTATGTGGATGTGGGGGCCCAGGTGTCTGGCCAGCTCAAGGTGCTTCATGTGCAGATCGGGGACGACGTCAAACAGGGGGACCTGCTGGCGGAGATAGACCCCACGCTCTATGTGGCACGTGTGGACGCCACCCGCGCCCAGCTTCGCAACCAGAGAGCCCAACTGATGGAGCGCAAGGCGCAATTGACCCTGGCGGAACTGCAGGATCGCCGGCAGCAGAACCTGTTGCGGGAAGAGGCCACCAGTCGCGAAGCGGCGCAAACCGCCGAAGCCACTCTGCAGTCCGCACGGGCGCAGATCGAAGCCATCAACGCCCAGATCGAACAGACCGAATCAAGCCTCCGTGCGGAAGAGGCGAACCTGGAGTATGCGCGCATTTATGCCCCAATGGATGGCACCGTGGTTTCCATCGAAGCACGACAGGGCCAGACCCTGAATGTAAACCAGCAGGCGCCGGTATTGATGCGCATTGCAGACCTCTCCGCCATGACTGTGGAAGCCCAGGTGTCGGAAGCGGACATCGGCAAACTGACACCCGGCATGCCGGTGTACTTCACCACCCTGGGCAGCCAGCAACGGCGCTGGGAAAGCCGCCTGGATCGGCTGGAGCCCACCCCCGTGGTGGAGAACAACGTGGTGCTATACAACGCGGTGTTCGAGGTGCCTAACCCCGAGGGCCGGCTGATGACGCAAATGACAGCCCAGGTTTTCTTCGTTAACGCCGAAGCCAGGGATGCCTTGATGGTGCCTGTGACGGCCCTGAACGGGCGGGGCCCGGGCGCCACTGTTCAGGTGCTGGGCAGCAACGGGCAGCCAGAGCAGAGGGCAGTAAGCGTCGGCGTCACCAATCGGGTGCAGGCGGAGATTCTGGATGGTCTGGAAGAGGGTGAGCGGGTTGTGAGCAGCCCGCGGGGTGCTGGCAGTACAGGCAGCGATAGGGGCTCGCGCCGGATGCTCGGCATGAGGATGTAGGCATGCCACAACCTTTGATTGAACTGCGGGGTATCACCCGCACCTACCACAACGGGGAAGTGTCGGTGCCCGTGCTGCGGGGCATCAACCTGACCATTCACCGGGGCGAGTTCGTAGCCATCATGGGCGCGTCGGGGTCCGGCAAGTCCACCCTGATGAATATCCTTGGTTGCCTGGACCGGCCGTCTTCTGGCGAGTACCGCTTCGATGGGCAGAACGTCGCCAACCTGGACAGCGATGGCCTGGCCCGTTTGCGCCGGGAATCCTTCGGCTTTGTCTTCCAGAGTTACAACCTGCTGCCCGGTATTTCCGCCTGTGAAAACGTGGAAATGCCCGCCAGTTATGCCAGCCTCAAGGCGCGGGAGCGTCAGGCCAGGGCCGCAACACTGTTGCGGCGGCTGGGGCTGGATGAGCGTATGGAACACCGGCCTGGCCAGCTTTCCGGCGGCCAGCAGCAGCGGGTGTCCGTTGCCCGGGCGTTGATGAACGGGGGCGAGATTATCCTGGCGGACGAGCCGACGGGCGCCCTCGACAGTCACAGTGGCCGGGAAGTTATGGCGCTGCTGAAGGAGCTATCCGCGGAAGGCTACACCGTCATCCTGATCACCCACGACAGCAACGTGGCAGAACATGCCCATCGCCAGATCCAGATTGCCGATGGCGAGATCATCAGCGATCCGGGTACCGCAGCATCGTTCCCGGATACGCCATTGCAACGTCAACCTCTGGCGCACAGACCTTCCATCGCCAGGGAACTCTACCAGGGGGCCCGCACCGCCATCCGTTCGATGACGGGAAATCTCTTCCGCACCGCGCTGACTCTGTTAGGTATCGTCATCGGTGTGGCCTCGGTGATCACAATGCTGGCCATTGGCGACGGTGCCCGGGAATCAGTCGTGGATCGAATCAGTGCCATGGGCAGTAACCTGCTGTTGGTTCGCCCCGGCGCTCCGGGACAGCGGCGGGGTAGCTGGAATATCGCTACCCTGGTACCGGAGGATGTCCACGCCATCAATACCCTGCCAAATATCACCGCCGCCATTCCGGAGCTTACTGGCAGCCAGACCCTGCGCTACGACAACGCGGACCATCAGGCCGAGGTGAATGCTACCTCGTGGCAGTTCCCTCTGGCACGCCAATGGCCGGTGGCGCAGGGCAGTTTTTTTAGTGAAGCAGATGAGAGGGAATACGCGCCAGTGGCCGTGCTGGGTATGACCGCGGCCGAAGCGCTGTTTGGCCAGGACGACCCGGTGGGGCGCTACATCCTGATGAACAATGTGCTGTTCCAGGTGATTGGAGTAATGAGCGAGCGTGGTGCCTCACCAATGGGGCAGGACCAGGACGACGTGGTACTGGTGCCATACACCACCGGCAGCATGCGGATCTTCGGCCAACGCCATCTGCGCAACGTCACCATTGCGGTGGATGACACCTCCCTGATGGATGAAGTTCAGGCCCAGGTGCATCAGTTGTTGCTGCAGCGCCACGGGGTAGAGGATTTCCAGATCCGCAATATGGCTTCACTGATCGATACCGTCGCCGAGACTCAGGACACCTTTACCTGGCTGTTAGGCTCGGTGGCCGCCATCTCCTTGCTGGTAGGTGGTATCGGCGTGATGAACATCATGCTGGTAAGCGTAACCGAGCGCACTCGTGAGATCGGCATTCGCATGGCCACCGGCGCCCGTGCCCGGCATATCCTCCAGCAGTTCCTGCTTGAGGCCCTGGCGGTTTCGGCACTGGGGGGACTGATTGGCGTCGGGTTGGGTCTGGGCGCTGCGGCCGTGGTGGCCCATTTTGGAACGCCGGTGAGTTATTCGCTGTTGCCGGTATTGTTGGCGTTCGGGTGTGCTTTTGGTACCGGCCTGTTGTTCGGCTTCCTGCCTGCGCGCAAGGCGGCGCGACTGGATCCGGTAGCAGCGCTGGCAACGGAATAGGGTGTTATTGAATGGCTATTGATACGAGAAAGACTTTGTTCCGCGTGCTTATCCTGGCAATGGCGGTTGGAGTATTCGCCGGCTGCGCCACGACATCGTCGATCGACCGGCCCGAGCTGGCGATGGGGGAGACATGGAACGCCCCGAAAGTTGTCACCGAAAACACCGTGCCGCCAGATTCACTCTGGTGGCAGGCCTTTGGTTCGGCAGAACTGGACCGCCTGATTCAACAGGCTTTCGACCAGAGCCCCGACCTGGCCGCGATGGCAGAGCGGGTGTTCCAGGCAGAACAGCAGGCGCGTATCGCCGGTAGCAGCCTCTTTCCCTCGTTGAACCTGAATGGCAGCACCGGTGTCCGGGTGACCGATGGGGAGGGGGCGTCCCTGCGCAGTGAAGCCACCTCCGCCACCATGAACGCCAGTTACGAACTGGATGTATGGGGCAATCTGGCGGCCAGTCGGGAGGAAGCGGAAGCTTCTTTCCGGGCGACGGTGTTTGATTACGACACCGTTCGCCTGACCCTGGCCAGCAGTGTCGCCACTACCTGGTTCCAACTGCTGGCACTGGAAGAGCAACTACGTGTGGCCCGGGAAAACCTGGGTATTGCAGAGCGCACCGAGCAGATTGTGGATGCCAGATACCGTAACGGCGCAGCCAGCCGGGCGGAACTGTTGCGCCAGCAGACGGAAGTGCTGAACCAGAGAGCCAGCCTGGTGCCGGTCCAGTTGCAGTACCGGCAAACCCGGGCTGCGCTGGCGGTACTGGTGGGCGTCTCGCCCCTGGGGTTTAAGGTGGATACCTCCGATAAAACGCTGCTGGCCCTGGCACTGCCTTCCGCCGATGCAGGTGTTCCGTCCGACCTGCTTAACCGGCGACCGGACCTGGCCCGGGGGGAGGCCCGTCTGCGGGCGGCGGATGCGAATGTGGAACAGGCACGCACCGCATTCCTGCCGTCGGTCTCCATTGGACTCAGCGCCGGTGCCAATAGCACAAGCCTGTTGAGCCTGGCGAATCCGGTGGAAACCGCCAATTGGACCCTGTCACTGGCCCAGACCCTGTTTGACGGCGGCCGTCTTGACGCCCAGCAGGCGATCAGTGAATCCCGGCGCGTGGAGCTGGTGGAAGACTACCGCAGCGCGATCCTCACCGCGCTACAGGAAACCGATGACGCCCTGGACCGCGTGCAGACCAGCCGGCACCGGGAGCAATTGCAGCAAACCGTCAACGACCGCGCCGCCCGTACCCTGGAACTGACGGACCTGCGTTATCGGGAAGGCAGCGACGA
>JAWWAM010000059.1:0-10227 GCA_033721715.1 Marinobacter sp. | reverse complement strand
TCACTTCGGGTGGCGCGGCTGCGGATGGCTTCCACCAGGCCATCCTCCAGCTCCACCGTGGTGTGGTAACGGTCGCCGATCTGGGTGGCCAGGCGTTCGAGTTTGTCGGAGACGATGCGGTTGAGGGTGTCTTCACCCAACGGCAGGTAGGGCACGACTTCCATACGTGCCAGCAGTGCCGGTTTGAAGAAGTCGGCCAGTTCCGGGTAGAGCGCTTCCTCGATTTTCTCGGGTTCCTCGGCGTGTCTGACGATGGTCTGGTAGCCGAGGTTCGACGTGAGGAAGAACACCACGTTCTTGCAGTCGATCAGGCGGCCTTCGCCGTCGGCCAGTTCACCTTTGTCGAAGGCCTGGTAGAACAGGTTGAGCACTTCCGGGTGGGCTTTTTCGACTTCGTCGAGCAGGACCACCGAATAGGGCTTCTGGCGAATGGCCTCGGTGAGGATGCCGCCTTCACCGAAGCCCACGTAGCCCGGGGGTGAACCGATCAGGCGGGAGACGGTGTGTTTCTCCTGGTATTCGGACATGTTGATGGTGGTGAGGAACTGGCGGCCGCCGTAGAGCAGTTCGGCCAGTTGCACCACGGTTTCGGTTTTACCCACACCACTGGGGCCCGCCAGCAGGAAGGCGCCCATGGGGCGGCCCGGGCGGCGCAGGTCGGCGCGGGCGGTGAGCAGGTGCTGGTGCAACGCGCCGATGGCGGTGTCCTGACCCTTGATGTGGGACTGCAGGTATTCCGGCAGGCAGGTGATTTTTTCCAGCTCGTCGGCGGTCATGCGATTGACCGGGATACCGGTCCAGTCGGCGATGACTTCGGCCACCTGGCGGGCGTCGACACGGGCGTGTACCAGTGGCTCGTCGGCCTGCAGTTCCGCCAGTTCCTGTTCGATGGCGGCGGCTTCGCTTTTCAGGTCCGGGCGCTCTTCGTCGGTTTCAGGGATGGTTTCTTCCGCCGATGCTTCCGGTTCTGCATCCATCGTGTCTTCGCTCAGCAATTGCTCGCGAATTTCCACCAGGCGTGCCACCAGTTCCCGCTGGTCGTTCCAGCTTTGTTCCAGCTCTTCCGTTTCCACACGCAGGCTTTCCAGGCGCTCCACCAGTTCGCTTTCGCGCTGGTGGTCGATGGGCTGCCCCAGAGTCTGTTCACGGGCCATCAGTTCCTGTTCCATGCCCAACTGGTGCAGTTCGCTGCGAACGTGGCTGAGGCGGCGCGGGGGTGTGCTGAGGTTGAGGCTGACCCGCGCGCAGGCGGTGTCGAGCACGTCGATGGCTTTGTCCGGGAGCTGGCGGCCGGCCAGGTAACGGGCGGACATGTCGGCGGCGGCTTTCAGGGCGCTGTCGGCGATCAGGACCTGGTGGGCCTTTTCGTAGACGGTGCGCAGGCCACGGAGGATATGTACCGCCTGGGCCGGTGTGGGTTCGTCCAGCGCAACAGGCTGGAAGCGGCGGCTCAGGGCCGGGTCTTTCTCGAAGTATTTCTTGTACTCGCGCCAGGTGGTGGCCGCGATTGTCCTCAGCTCACCACGAGCCAGGGCTGGTTTGAGCAGGTTGGCCGCGTCGGAGCCGCCTTCGCTGTTGCCGGCGCCGATCAGGGTGTGGGCTTCGTCGATAAACAGGATGATGGGTGTAGCGGAGCTTTTAACTGCTTCGATCACGCCTTTCAGTCGCTTTTCGAACTCACCTTTTACCGATGCACCAGCCTGCAGTGCGCCCATATCCAGGGTCCACAGTTCCACGCCGGTGAGGCGCTCGGGCACATCGCCGTTGACGATGCGCAGGGCCAGACCCTCAACAACGGCGCTTTTGCCCACGCCGGCATCGCCGACAACAATGGGGTTGTTCTTGCGACGACGGCAGAGGATGTCGATCATCTGGTCGATTTCAGTGTCGCGGCACACCACCGGGTCCAACTTTTTGTCCCGTGCCAGTTTGGTGAAGTCGGTGGCGTAGCGCTTGAGCGGGTCCATGTCCACCTGCGCCTGGTTGGCAGAACTGGGGCCATCCTCGGCACGGGGCTGCTCGACCGAGCCCCGGGTCATGGAATCGAATTGCCGGCGCAATTGTTCCCGGTTGATGTCTTTCAGGCGCTGGCTGACCTGGGGCATCAGGTAGCGGTCTGCATTCATCAGCAGTGCCAGCATGATGGCACCGGAGCGCAGGTTTGTGTGGCCCAGTTCAGTGGAGGCAATCAGCCACGCGTCTTGCAATAGCTCGATCAGCAACGGCGAGAACGAGGGGTAGGGTTCGGCGGACTGGGGCTCTCCATTAAGGCTGTCCCCTACCACCGGTTGCAGAGTGTGGTGATCAATACCGGTGCTTTCCAGGATCTGGCGGACATCGGTAAACGGCGTTTCCAGCAGCTTGAACAGCAGGTGGGCAGGAGTGATCTCCGCGCCCTGGCGACTGATACACAGCGCCGCCGAGCTTTCCAGGCCCTGGCGACAAATCTCGTTGAGGCGCCCGATAAGCGCCGGCAGTTCTACCCGAATCACAGTGATCTCCTTATTTCGGGAGTTGTTCCAGTACGCTGAGCACATCCCTGATGCGTTCGTTCAGCGCTATGTTGTAAAGCGTGTATATCCCGGCCATGGCCACCACAAAAAGGCCACCAATACCCCAAAGGGGCAGGCCGGTCCTCAGCCGGTTGCGGGCCGGAGTTACATTGTCCAATGCGCTGGTCAGTGCCTGTGGTTCCTCATCGCGACGAAGCCCACGAATCTGCTCGTACAGCCCGCGGATAATCTGTTCATATTCATCCCGGCCGTTGGTCATCACCTTGTAGCGGCCTTCGAAGCCCAGGCACAGGCACAGGTAGATAAACTCCAGCATGTCGCGATACCGTGCTGGTTCCTGCTCCATGCGGGCAGTGATGGCAAATACCTTTTCGCCACCCCAGGTTTCGTTGTGGAAGCGGGACAGCAGCGAATGCTGGGACCAAATGCTATGGGCGCCCCAATCGGTGCCCAGTACGGCCTCGTCAATAAAGGCACATAATACATAGCGATAGGCCACCACGGTCGGGCGCTCGTAACCCTGCTCCACCAATTCCCGGTCTATGGCGGCGACTTCATCCACTACCTGCTGGTACAGGTTTTCCACGCCGTGAAAATCCGCTAGCCGGCGCACGCGGATAACCAGCCCCAGCAGGGGCGTAGCGGCGTCGATCAGCCGGTTATCCTCCAGTCCCCGCAGCTGGAATTGCTCATTGCCGAAGGCCTGGTCGCCGACGCGACTGTCGAGGGTACTGTTCCCGAACATCAGGTCATCAAACGCACTGCCACCTGCTTCCGTGTTGCCATTGGGTGAATCCATCACCGGTGCATCTGCCATGATCTAGCTCCTGATTGCCCAGAACTGCATTTCCATTCCCGGGAAACTGCCGGCCACGTGGAACGCAAAGCCGCTGGCGTTGTCGAGCATCTGCCAGGCCTGGCTCTGGTCGTCCAGCCGGAAGTACACAAACCCGGCGTGATACGGCAACTGGCGGGGCGCCACCGGCAGGGCCGACAGCGGAATCCCCGGCAGTTGCAGACTGATGAGGTCGCGGATTTTCTCCACCGACGCCACCTTGCACTGCTGGGTGAACTGCTTGCGCAGATCGTCCAGCGGCATATCCGCCTTTACCGCCAGGATAAACTCGGCCTGGCTGATCAACTGTACGTCCTGGATCGGTGCCACCGTGAGGCCGTACTGGCGCTGCTGTAGCTGGATGGCCAGTGCGCGCGGCTCCAGTACCGTGCTGAGGGACTGCCGCAATACCTGCATCAGCGGTGTGAACGAGTCCTCCGGCAGGTCATGATCGTAGGCGGTGTATTCCTGGGGCAGGCGGTTTTCATCGGTGAAGGTCACCAGTTCACCGCACAATTCCAGCAACGCCTCGTAGAGACGCTCCGGATGCAACTGTCGCAGCCGCGCCAGGTGCAGGAACCGGGGATGGGCGCGATTGAGCATCTGCAGCAGCATGAAGTCCGCCACATCCGCCACACCGCCCTGGCCGGGGGCGCCCACGCGCTCGGCAATGTTCTTGGCGCGTTCGCGCATCAGCCCGGCCATTTCCCCCACGAAACGCTGCAGCCGGGGCGCTGCCCGCACACTGAGCATGGTGGGAATGAAATTCGGGTCCATCACGAGGCTGCCGTCCGGGCGCTTCTCCAGGATCCGGCCGATGGCCAGAGCCGCGTAGGCACTGCGATCGTCCCGCTCCAGCATCAGCTTCGGAGCCACACGGGCCACGTCGATGGTGTGGGAATCACCGTCGATTGAATGCAGGTCCCGGATTTCCTCGCTCTGGGCACGGAAGCGGCCGGCGATGGCAGCGTCCGGCCACTCCACTTCCGCCAGGCTCTCGCTGCCCAGTGGCAGGGCCAGATACACCACCTGATTGGCCACAGAGGCGTCTGTGATCTCCAGGGGCTCTGGCATCACATCGTCCTGGGGCAGGCAGAAGCGGGTGCCATCCGGGAACAGGCCGCTGGCCCTCACCAGGCCCACCCGGCCAAAACTCAGGTATTCCGCATTGAGCTCCAGATCACTGAAACCATAAAGGTAATCAGAAACGGCCAGAGCCCGTTCGTTGATCTGGTGTTCCAGGTATCGTTGTTGCTGCTGGAAATGCTGGGGTTTGATAAACAACCCATCACTCCAGACGACTCGATTGGTTGCAGACATCAGGATTCATCCGACCTTCTGAGTGTAACTTCACGCTCGCGCAGATTGACCAGCAGGTGGTAGCGACCACCGATGGGATCCACCTTCACCACCTTTTTCCATTGGGACAGGTTGGGATAGGCGTAGAAGGCAATCACACCAATAAACCGTGTGTCTTCATCAATCTCGAACGGCTCGATAAACTTGAACTGCCCCGGCACAAGCGTGTAATCGCTATGATCCACATAGTTGCGTCCCAGGGATGGCTCCAGCTCGCCCAACAACTGGTCGAAGTCGGCGGCCATCAGCCGTGAGCTGTCCCGCATTTCAATGATCTGGAACGCAATGGGCGTGGGGGCCAGAGACTCGTTCGGGTTCACATCCGGCTCGGCCAGCATGGTCAGGTCCACCCGGCTGGGCAGGTCTTCCGGGTAACCCACGGGGATATCCGGGTCCCACATAACCTTGGCGGTTTTGGTAACAGCGTTGTAGGGGGTGCTACACCCCACCAAAACGAGAATGGCGACCAGCAAACTCCATTTGCAGTACTTCACGACAGGTTCTCCCTCTGTAATTGACGCAATTGTTGATCGTAAGCCTGCTCGAACACCTCCTGAAAAAGACGCTCGAAACCCTGCTGACGACTGGAACTCAGTTCCCGGTAATAGTGTTGGTACATCTCCCACGCCCAGTTGCTTTCGTCTTCATCGGTTTTCAGTCCGCGGCGATAGCCGTGGAACCGGCGCAGTAACGCTTCCGGTGAGAAAGCGTGGAGAATGGCGTCCAGCCCTTCGCGGATGGCGGTCTGGGTGGCGACCTGGTGATGATGCAGGCTTTGCAGGCTCTCGCTGACCGCCGCCGGCGCCGACAGGTGCACCGGGCTGCGCTGGCTGGCGAACAGGGTCTGCACGGTATCGTTGTAGTCCTCACCCAGGCGTAACGGGTTGTCCTCAATGGGTTGCAGGCGGGTACGAAGGGCCTGGTGACGGCTGTCCTCGCCCTGGTGCAGGGTCAGCAAACCTTCCACGGTGGCTTTCAGGGTCTGGCCGGCCTCTTCCAGGAACAGGCGCATTTCATCACTGTCGGCAAAACCCAGGTCAGTCTCCATGCCACGCAACAGCGGCGCACCACTGATGTGCTGGCGGCTCTGGTCGATGCTCTCCCGGCTGTGCACCGGCTTTTTGGTCTCGGACATCCTGTCACGCTCTCCTTTTTGCACGGGCAACCCCATGGCCACATCGCGGTTCTCGCGGTACTCGTCGGTTACGGCGCCGTCGCGGGCATACCACTCCGGCTTGTCCGCCAGCAGGGAATCCCGCTCACGGGTGATATCCTCGTCGCGGCTCTTGCCCTCCTCACGGCTATCCTCTTTCCAGGCCTGCAACGGGTCGCCGCTGAAGGTTTCGCCCGGTGCCGGCTGCAAGCCGTGCAGCGGTTCATCGCCAACAGTCTCCAGTGCACGCTCTTCGGCTCGCATCAGCTGGCCCTCGTCCACGTTCACCAGCGTAGAATCCTCGGCCTCCTCCGGCAGGGTACCGTTCTGGCGTTGGCCACTGAGCACCTCTGCCTTGAGCTGATAACGGCCAATGGTAATGGTATCGCCGGTCTTCAGGCGCGCCCGGCGACCACGACCCACCGGCTGGGTGCCGCTGTTAATGTAAGTACGGCCACTACGGTCGATCAGGCAGAACACACCGTCCATAAAGCGCACTTCCGCGTGGCCAGCCACGGCGCCGGTGCGGTGGGAGGACAGTTGCCAGGTGTCGCTGCCGGCGCTGCCAATCGAGCCGCCACTGACGCTGAACACATGTTCCTGGGCCAGGCCACTGGCTACCTGTGTTGGGTTACTGACCACCAGTTTCAGGCTGCGGGTTTGCTGATGTTCCATATCCGGTTTCCTTTTACACAATCCATTGTGAGTTCAGCGGCGTATCTGAAGCCGCACCGCTGGCAGCTTCCGGGCCTTTTCCGGCGTCACAAACGAGTTCCAGCCCAGCCGCACGTCCGCCCCCAGTTGCATGGGTTTGACATCCCGGGGGCGCATCTGCAGTTCCAGGTCGTAGGCGAGCTGTTCCCGGGTCACAAACTCCACCAGTTTCACCAGCCGGTCGTGGTCTTCCCCGTTGGGCAGGAAGTCCGCAAACCGCTGGCGGTCCAGGTTGCGGATGCGCAGGATGAACTTGCCACTGCGATCGCGGATGCCGGAGCCCACCAGTGTGTCTTCACCCAGGGAAGCATTTGCCTGCCCCAGACGGGTTTGCTGGTCCTTCGGGATGGCCACCCGGCGTAATACCCACTGCTCAATGCCCACATCGTCAAGATCGAAACAGTGGCCGATAATGCCGCTGACAACTTCCGGTGAGCGGCTGCGCCCTGCCATCATCCCGGCGTAAGCCAGCATCTTCGACCAGTTGACCGGCGTTGCCGCCCTGACCTGCGGATCCCCCAGGCCAACGAGCGAAAATATATGCTCTGAAAAACCGTCCGATGCCTCCGGCCGGAACCGCACGTAGTAGCGATACTTGCGCCACGCCCGGTGAAACAGGGTCACCAGCCGGTGATTGAAAAAATCCAGAAAGTGGCGCCGGATGCCCAGGTTCTGCCCTGCTTCCCAGGCCAGGTCTTCCAGGTAGTAGCCTGGGAGGGGCGACTGGGAACCGTGCAATCCCAGGAAGCTGACTTCCAACTGGTAGGGGGCGTGCTCGTGCTCCGGGGAGGCCGCTGACACCACATCGCTACCGGGAAAACCGAGCCCCGCCGAGGCCGAGAAGCGGATCCGCTCCCGCTGGGGCTGCTCGTCCTGGGACCGCTCCAGATCATCACCGTGATGGCGATGGATCAGGTCTACCAGCTGGAAAAAGCTGTAGCGTCGCGCATTGCCCAGCACGGGCTGCAACTCGGCTACATCAGAGGCTGTTGCCCTTGCTGTAACGTCCATGTGTACCGTTCCTGGTTGTCTGTGTTCACCACTTCCAGTTGGTGAAATGCGTTAATACTGGCGTAAAGGGCAAAAAACTGGCTGAGTACGGTGCCGAACAGGTAAAGATCGCCTTCCGAGGCAAACGACTGCTGGTCCAACCGCATCACTGAGCGGATACCCCTTACCGGTAACCCCCGCACCATTCTGTCCACCGGTGTGGTTTCGATATCCATAATGCCGGCCAGACGCTTCTGGGAGACCCGCTCCGCCTGGCGATCCACCAGCGCTCGAAAATCATAGACCCGTAGCACCGTTCGCAGGGCATCCACGTCCAGCAGCGACAGATAGTTCAGCGACAGGTTGGAGATCAGCGTCCACAAAAGACTGCCATCCAGAGTCGGCCGCAGGGTATGGGTGGGCCGGGTAATGTTGCTGAACGCGGCAAAAGACGGCGTGTTCTCCGTGGCCATGCAGATCTCCCCCACCGCCAACTGATGGGGCAACTGGCGGTTGGTGCAGGTCAGCGTCAGCGACACCGCTTCCTGGCGGTTCATGCACTCGGACTCATCGCCGCGCACGAAGGAAATATAGTGATCGAAACCATCTCCCCGCACACTCTCCCGGGCCTTTACCCGATAATACAGGGCGGTACGGCCACGATCCCGCTCCACCTCGTGCTGAAAACTCTCAAAGGCAGTGTACAATCGCGGCTCCCCACGCCCCGACCGCCCTTCCAGCCAGCCCTCTACCTGCTCGATACTGAACACCTCGTAGTGCTCTGGCGAGCGACTGGACGGCGCAATCCGGTACTCCGTCTGGCGCCCATTCAGATCCACTGGATCGGCCTCGTGACTGAACAGATTGATGGCGGGCGTGCAGTAAAGCTGGAAATTCTCGGCCCGGATCTTTGCATCCGGCGGCAGAATCCGGCTGAAGTGAAAACGCAGGCTGACTTCATCCGCCTGCACCGCCGGCAATCTCGACTTCAGACCCTGGATATCCACAAACCGGAACGCTTCCGGGAAACTCAGGTATTCCTGCAGAATCCGGTAGCCCGGATAGGCATTCTTGGGATATGGCAGCAGAGCCTCATCGGTCGCAAAACCCACCGGCTTCAACTGGCTGGATGGAATGGAAAACACCGAATCCCCGACCACCAGTTCCATCCGTTTCAGGTAATGATTCAGCCATAGATATAACGTCTCGGAAATATGGCTCTCGCCACCCAGGTAAAAACGCAGGTTGTCCAGGCCCAGGGACGACAGCGGCTGGTCGGTATGCAGAGCCAGGTCCACAGTCACCGAAGACACTTCCCGGGAATGCTCTGCATGGGCATCCGCCACACTCACCGGAAACACGTCCACCGCCCGACAGGTCCGGAACCGGCACTGGGTCTGGCGCGTGGCGTCGCCCAGTGGCCGGCTCTTGATCTCGGTATGCCTCTCAACCCGCTGACGCTCACTGATGGCATGGAGCTGCGGATCAAACCGCATAATGGTGCAACTGGGCACCGGCCGCAGATAGTTCGGCCACAGCATGTTCAACAACGAATGCGTCAGCTCCGGAAACTCGTCCTCAACCTTCTCACGAAGCTTACCTGTCAGAAACGCAAAGCCCTCAAGCAGCCGTTCGACATCCGGGTCCGTACTCTGCTCAGAAAGAAACCGGGTCAACTGAGGATGCGCATCCGCAAACTCTCTGCCCTGCAGCCTGAGAAAACTCAGTTCATCCCTGTAAAATCGATTTAACTTCATAACGACTACTACACCAAAGTTCGGCCGAGGGGATGGGGATACCTTTTCTGCCGGGAAAAAGGTGTCCGAGCAAAGCGAGTTCTTTTTCCCAGAAGAAAAGGTATCGCCATCGCCTCTGACTCCGAGCATGGGCCAGGGGTGCTTCTCAAAAGACGCTCAAGCCCGTCCCTGGGGCGCTTGGGCTCCGCCATCCATGGCTCCGCACACTTTTGGGAAGCACCCCTGGCCCATACTCTCATCCGTGTCTGCTTGCTACTGCCAGTGACGTTAAATCACCCGGTAGTAGCGCTTGTCATCCAATAACAAATCAATGGTCGTTTTATCGTCATCCGAACCCACCTTCAGGTAGACCGTCACCTGGAACCGTAGCTGCAATGGATCCGGCCCCTGGGGCATCGCCATCACATCCACCCGGTTCACCCTGGGTTCAAACTTCTCAATACACTGTCGTATGGCGCTGCGAATACGAATGCTCAGGTCATGGGTACCAAGGGTGGCGTCATTAAAATCCACCAGTCCCAGGTCCGGCACGCTTTCGCTGTTGCCCGGATGGGCATTCAGCAGACGTACCAGGTGGCGCTTGATGGAATCCACCACATGGGTCACTTCCCCCATGCTCTGCCCCGCAGGTTCGGCAGCCTGCTCCAGTCTCTCGAACAGACTGCCGCCCGAAGCCTGAACACCGTCAACACCGGTGTTCCTGAACACGGATTAGTCCTTGTCCAGACGGCCGACAAGTGACAGCTCGAAGTTCGCACCCATGTACTTGAAGTGCGGACGAACCGCCAGAGAGACCGAGTACCAGCCCGGATCGCCTTCCACATCGGAGACGATTACCTTGGCAGCGCGCAATGGACGACGGCTGCGAACATCCGCCGGCGGGTTTTCCTGGTCGGCAACGTACTG
>JAWWAM010000058.1:0-10304 GCA_033721715.1 Marinobacter sp. | reverse complement strand
GGGTATGCCTGATTCTGGACGATTTCGGAACCGGTTCCTGCTCGCTGGTGGCCCTTCAGCAGTTGCCGCTGGATGTGATCAAGATCGACCACCGTTTTATCCGCGACATTCCCTACAGTGTCAGCGCCACCGACGTGGCTTCGGCCGTTATTGCGCTGGCCAGGAAATTACATCTTACCGTTGTGGCCGAAGGGGTGGAAACGCCGCAGCAGCTGAGTTTCCTGAAAAGCGCCGGCTGTGCCCAGTGCCAGGGCAACCTGTTCAGCTATCCACTGGATGAGGATGCCCTCATTGGTTTCCTGATTCGGCAATATGAGCGGCCGCTGACTTCCTGATCATGGCAATGGCGGCCGGTAACCGGTAAAATCACGCCGTCGCCGGACTCCGGCACGGCCCCTTCCGGGCTCAATCCTTCGTACTTTATGAGTATTCATTGTCTGTGACTGAACTGAGCCGAATCCGTAATTTTTCGATCATCGCCCATATTGACCACGGTAAATCCACTCTGGCTGACCGGTTTATCCAGATCTGCGGCGGCCTCACGGAACGTGAAATGGCCGAGCAGGTGCTTGATTCCATGGATCTTGAGCGCGAACGCGGCATCACCATCAAGGCCCAGAGCGTCACTCTGAACTACAAGGCCCGGGACGGCCAGGAATATAAACTGAATTTCATCGATACCCCGGGCCATGTGGATTTCTCCTATGAAGTCTCGCGATCGCTATACGCCTGCGAGGGTGCGCTCCTGGTGGTGGACGCCGGCCAGGGTGTCGAGGCTCAGTCCGTGGCCAACTGCTATACGGCTATCGAGCAGGGGCTGGAAGTGGTGCCGGTCCTGAACAAGATGGACCTTCCCCAGGCGGAGCCCGAACGGGTCGCCCAGGAAATCGAGGATATCATTGGTATTGCCGCCACCGAAGCGGTCCGCTGCAGTGCCAAGAGCGGTATTGGCGTGGAAGATGTGCTGGAAGACCTCATTGCCAAGATCCCGCCACCGAAAGGCGATCGCAGTGCACCGTTGCAAGCGCTGATTATTGACTCCTGGTTTGATAACTACCTGGGAGTGGTTTCCCTGGTTCGGGTGACCGAAGGCACTCTGAAAAAGGGCGACAAGATTGTCCTGAAGTCCACCGGCAAGGCCTGGAATGCCGACAAGGTGGGCATATTTAACCCCAAGCCCAAGGATACGGATATTCTGGAAGCCGGGGACGTCGGCTTTGTGGTCGCCGGGATCAAGGACATTCATGGTGCGCCAGTAGGCGACACCATTGTGCAGCAGAAAGGGTCGGACGATATCCCGATGCTGCCCGGTTTCAAGAAAGTGAAGCCCCAGGTTTATGCCGGCCTGTTTCCGGTCAGCGCGGACGACTACAACGATTTCCGTGATGCGCTGGAAAAACTGACTCTGAACGATGCCTCGCTGTTTTTCGAGCCGGAAAGCTCGGATGCCCTCGGCTTCGGTTTCCGTTGTGGCTTCCTCGGCATGCTCCACATGGAAATTATCCAGGAGCGTCTGGAACGTGAATACGACATCGATCTGATTACCACCGCGCCGACAGTAATCTATGAAGTCGTTACCAAACAGGGTGAGACCCTGTCGGTAGACAATCCGTCCAGCCTGCCGGATATTGGTTCCATAGAGGAAATGCGGGAACCAATCGTTGAAGCCAACATTCTGGTGCCTCAGGAACACCTGGGTAATGTCATCAAGTTGTGTGAGGACAAGCGCGGCATCCAGAAAAACATGCACTTTATGTCAACCCAGGTACAGGTGACATACGAGCTGCCGATGGCGGAAGTGGTTCTCGACTTTTTCGACCGCATTAAGTCTGCGAGTCGGGGCTTTGCCTCACTCGATTACCATTTCGTGCGTTTCCAGACCGCCAATCTGGTGAGGCTGGACGTGCTGATCAACGCTGAGCGCGTGGATGCTCTGGCGCTGATTGTGCATAGGGACCAGGCGCATTATAAAGGCCGCGCCCTGGTCGAGAAGATGAAAGAGCTGATTCCGCGGCAGATGTTTGATATTGCCATCCAGGCCGCGATTGGCAACCAGGTGGTCTCCAGGGTAACCGTTAAGGCGCTTCGCAAGAACGTAACGGCCAAGTGTTACGGTGGCGATGTCAGCCGGAAAAAGAAACTGCTGCAGAAGCAGAAAGAAGGTAAAAAACGCATGAAGCAGCTGGGTAATGTTGAGGTGCCTCAGGAAGCGTTCCTTGCCGTATTGAAAGTGGATAACTAAAAGGCACCTGAATGGATATTGATTTTCCCCTGGTTCTGGTAGTTCTGACGTTTGCAACCGGGCTGATCTGGCTGTTGGACAGACTTCTGTTTCGCAAACGCAGGCTTGCAGCCGCAGGTTTGGCGCCGGGGGAGTACGAGGCCGACCAGGAACCCAAAGAACCCTACCTTGTTGACCTCAGCCGTTCCTTTTTTCCGGTCCTGGCGGTGGTTCTGGTTTTGCGTTCATTCCTGGTAGAGCCTTTCCAGATTCCCTCTGGATCCATGTTGCCCACCCTGGAAGTGGGGGACTTCATACTGGTGAACAAGTACGCCTACGGCCTGAGACTGCCCGTAGCCGGTACCAAGATACTGGAAGTGGATGACCCCGAACGCGGGGATGTCATCGTGTTCCGCTATCCCGACGATGGCAGCACTAACTACATCAAGCGGGTAGTGGGCTTGCCGGGCGACCGCATCCGTTACCAGGACCGACAGCTATACATCAACGGCGAAAAAGTCGATTCCCGCTTTGTGGCACGGTTGCCACCGGCAGAGCTGCGGCGCGAAACCCTCGGCGATACCCAGCACGATGTGTTCCTCACCCTTGGTCGCACGGGCCGCTCCGGAGAGGGGGAGTGGCTGGTGCCGGAAGGCGAATACTTCGTGATGGGGGATAACCGGGACAACAGCAATGACAGTCGCTATTGGGGCACGGTTCCTGATGAGATGGTTGTGGGCAAGGCATTTGCGATCTGGATGCACTGGCAATCGCTGACCAGTCTGCCATCCTTTGATCGTGTGGGTGGCATAGAATAAGTGGGTTGTAATTCAGGGGTGTCTCTATAATGAAGAAAAACAGTCTTTCATCCATGCAAAAGCAGTCCGGTGCTTCGGCGCTGGTGATCATGATCATGGTGCTCTTCTTCGGTGGCCTGCTCACTCTGGTGATCAAGTTGGGGCCGGCTTACCTGGACGACATCACTATTCAGGAGGCGCTGGAAAGCCTTGAGGGTACCGAGGATCTCTCCAGCATGGGGCCCGCGCAGGTAAGAACCCTGATCAACAAGCGATTGAGCGTTAACAATGTAAGAGGCTTTGATGCCAAGAACATCACCGTTGAGAAAAACGGAGAGTTTGTGGTGATCAACGTGGATTATGAAGTCCGTAATAACCTCTTCCGTAACGTGGATACGGTTATCCACTTCCAACACGAGTATGAGATGAAGGGCAAGTGAGTTCGCAACCGGATCTGGAACAGCTACAGCGACGTATCGGTTATCAGTTCAAGGTACCTGAGCGCTTGTTGCTGGCCCTTACCCATCGTAGTTATGGCAACCAGAACAATGAGCGCCTGGAGTTTCTGGGCGACTCGATTGTCAATATGGTCATTGCGGAGCACCTTTACCTGCACTTTGAAAAAGCCCGGGAAGGACAACTGAGCCGTCTGCGGGCCCGCATGGTGAAGGGTGTTACGCTGGCGGAAATCGGTCGTGAATTTGAGCTGGGGAAATACCTTCGGCTGGGCTCCGGTGAGTTGAAAAGCGGAGGGTTTCGCCGCGAGTCCATCCTTGCCGACGCCGTGGAATCCATTATTGGTGCTATCTATCTGGACAGTGACTTCCATACCTGCCGGGAGCAGATTTTACGCTGGTTTGACCAGCGCCTTAAGCAACTGGACCTGCAGGATACCCAGAAAGATCCCAAAACCCGGCTGCAGGAATATCTGCAGTCACGGCAATTTCCGCTGCCTCGCTACGACGTCATTTCCGTGGATGGTGAAGCCCACGCCCAGACGTTCCATGTTTCCTGTGCCATGCCATCACTGGACCGGAAAACCACCGGTACCGGCAACAGCCGCCGAATAGCCGAGCAGCAGGCCGCCCGCAATGCCCTCAAGCAACTGGGCGTGGAGAATGATTGATGAATGATGTTACCCGTCCTGAGAATCCGGACAGCCGTTGTGGTTTTGTGGCGATTGTTGGTCGGCCCAACGTGGGCAAGTCAACGCTGCTGAACCATATTCTGGGCCAGAAGCTGAGCATTACCTCCCGCAAACCCCAGACCACGCGCCATCAGGTTCTGGGTATCAAGACCGAAGGCCCGGTTCAGGCTATCTACGTGGATACACCCGGTATGCACGAGGAAGAACCCCGGGCCATCAACCGGTATATGAACAAGGCAGCCACGTCGGCGTTGAAGGATGTTGACGTGGCCGTGTTCGTGGTTGACCAGATGGCCTGGACCACAGCAGACGAAATGGTGCTGGAAAAGCTGAGCAGCCTGAAATGCCCGGTGATTCTTGCGGTAAACAAGGTGGACCGGATCGAGAATCGCGAGGCCCTGCTGCCCCACCTGGACATGCTGTCACGGAAACGGGATTTTGCCGAAATCATCCCGCTGTCTGCCCTGAAGGGCATGAATCTGGAGCCACTGGAGGAAGCGGTAGGGCGTTTCCTGCCCCAAAGCGTTCACTTCTATCCGGATGACCAGATCACCGATCGCAGCGAACGTTTTATGGCCTCGGAGATGGTGCGGGAGAAAATCACCCGTCAACTGGGCGCCGAGCTGCCGTATTCGGTGGCGGTTGAGATCGAGGAATTCCGCAGGGACGGCAAGACCTTGCATATTTCCGCATTGATTCTGGTGGAGCGCGAAGGCCAGAAGAAAATCATGATCGGTGACAAGGGCGAGCGACTGCGCCGTATTGGCCAGGAAGCCCGGGCTGACATGGAGCGGCTGTTCGACAGCAAGGTTATGCTACGGCTCTGGGTCAAGGTCAAGCGCGGCTGGGCCGACAGTGAGCGGGCACTGAAAAGCCTTGGTATGAACGACTTCTGAGGCGTCTATGACGGGGCCAACACAACAGGAGCCCGCTTACGTCCTCCATCGCAGGCCATGGCGCGAAACCAGCCTGATGGTGGATATCTTTTCTCTCAACGCAGGCCGGCTTACGGTCATCGCCCGTGGTGGTAACAGCGCCAAAAGTCCCCTTAAGGCACAGCTTCAGCCTTTCCAGCCTTTGCTGCTGGACTGGACTGGCCGCAGTGAGCTGAAGACGCTGACCCAGGCAGAGGTTCGTGGCGGGCCCTTACTCAGACGCACACTGTCGCTTTACAGCGGGCTTTACGTGAACGAACTATTGCAACGCCTGCTGCCACTGTCAGATCCCCATCCACGCCTGTTCGCTTCCTATATCGACGTGCTCGCAGAACTGTCGGAAGCCAGTGATGTGGAGCCGGTTCTCCGGCGCTTTGAACAATCCTTTGCCGCAGAGCTGGGCTATGACTTCGCCTGGGATCTGGCCACCGACACCGGCCTTGCGGTCGAGGCTGGTGAGTATTATTGCTATGATCCTGAACAGGGAATAATGGCCACACCGTCGGTTGGTGTCAGGCTGCAGAACCTTCCCGGCGCCACATTGCTGGCGCTCGCTTCCGGAGATCTGGAGTCAACAGAATGCCGGCGTATTGCCAAGCGGGTGACCCGTGTACTGGTGGACTACCTTCTGCAGGGCCGGCCCCTCAACAGCCGAAGCCTGTTCAGTCATCATCGAGGAGAGCGCAATGAACCCTAGCCCAACGAATCCCAGAGTACTGCTGGGCGTCAATATCGACCATGTTGCAACGCTGCGCCAGGCCAGGGGCACGCGCTATCCCGATCCGGTTCAGGCGGCGATCCTCGCGGAAGAAGCCGGAGCCGATGGCATTACCATCCATCCGCGGGAGGATCGCCGCCATATCCAGGACCGGGATGTACTTCTGCTCAAGGAAATACTGACCACCAAGATGAATCTGGAAATGGCGGTTACAGATGCCATGCTGGAGTTCGCTGAACAGGTGCGCCCCGAATGCGTATGCCTGGTACCGGAAAAACGCGAGGAGCTGACCACAGAGGGTGGGCTTGATGTGGAGGGCCAGGAAGCGCGGGTCGCCACGGCTTGTGAGCGGTTGGCCAGAATCGGCGCCGAAGTGTCCCTGTTTATCGATCCTGACGTGGCTCAGATTGATGCCGCTGTAAGGTGCGGTGCGCCGGTGGTGGAACTGCACACCGGTGAATACGCCGAAGCCACTACACCAGACGCTGAAAATGCTGCATTTGACAGCCTGGTAGCGGCTGTTGAATATGCCCGGAAGAAAGGCCTGATTGTGAACGCGGGCCATGGTCTGCATTACCACAACACCGAGCGGGTGGCGGCGATTCCCGGTATCAATGAACTCAATATTGGCCATGCCATTATTGCGAGGGCTGTCTTCACTGGCCTGAAAGAAGCTGTCATAGACATGAAGGCCATCCTCGCAGGCGCCCGGCTATGATCAGGCGACGTTAACAGCTCAATCTGCCGTCGCCTGTTGATTCTGCTGGCGGAACATTTGCTGCCAGTCGGTCTGCTCACTCCAGGTTTGCAGACGTTCCATCGCAACGACCAGATGGTCTTTCTGGTATTCTATATCCGGCGAGGCGCACTTCAACGCCGTTTCCAACTGGTTGGCGGCGGCTCGCAGTTCCGGTACACCGCAGTACCGGGTTGCACCATGCAGTTTGTGCACGCACTCCAGTAGTTCCTCGCGCTCACCGTTATCCCAGAGTCTGTTCACGCGGTCCAGGTCGGTGCGGATCTGTTCAACCAGCATACTGAACAGCTCTTCCGCAAGATCTGCTTTGCCAGCAGCCAGCTGGATACTCTCGGCGATGCTGACGCAATCCGCCTGCTTCTTGCGGGTCGACGGACGCAGGGCCCTGCGGGTATCGCGAACTTCGGGCACCGGCATGTAGGCGTTTCCGGAACCCGCGTCGCAGCTGTAACCAGTATAGTCGTAGATGATGTCGATGAGCTGGCTATTGCTGATGGGCTTGGCAAGATAGCCATCAAAGCCCTGCCGCACCAGTCGGTCCTGTTCTTCGGCCAGGGCATGGGCGGTGAGGGCGATGATGCGGGTGCGGTGGCTGTTATTGTCCAGGCTACGCAGCCTTTCCGTGGTCTCGACGCCATCCATGCCTGGCATCTGCAGGTCCATGAAAACCAGATCAAATGGTTTCTGTCGTGCCTTGCTGAGCGCTTCGAAACCACTGCTTGCACCTTCCGCTTCGATTCGGCAGTCATGCAGCAGTGTCAGCACCAGTTTCAGGTTGGCGTCGTTATCGTCCACGGCCAGCACTCGCGGTATCCGGCCCGAGTGCTCGATGGTCTCCCGTGGTTCGGTTGGCATCGGGAGCTGCCGCTGGCCACTACTGATACCGTGTACCAGTAGCAATAACTCATCATAGAGGGAGTCGCGACATACCGGTTTGGTGAGGTGGCCGCTGGCCAGACCCGACAAGGGGGTGTCGTGGGTTTCGAGTGTCGGAGTCAGCAGCAGGGTACGGCAGTCCCGCTCCAGTTCCAGGGTTCGTACCAGGGAACAATACTGGCTGGAGTTAAGCAGATGACGGGTGATGCCCAGCAGGGCAACAGCGTAACCGGCCTGCTCTTTCTGGGCCTCTTCGATCTGTTCCTGCATGGCGCCCGGGGAGGAGACCCGGTCTACGGTCATGCCCCATTCTCTTAGCATATGCTCTACTGCGAGGCCGGTTGTTTTCTGCTGCTCCAGGTAAATGACCCGTTCACCGCGCAGGGCGTCTTTCGGAGCGATTGCCTCGCCGGTGGATGATAACTCCGAGGTGAGGGTAAACCAGAAGGTTGAGCCCTTGCCGAGTTCGCTTTCCAGGCCAATCTTGCCGCCCATTTCTTCCACCAGACGCTTGGAAATGGCTAGGCCGAGCCCGGTGCCACCATACTGGCGGGCGGTGGAGGCATCGGCCTGACTGAAGGCGTTGAACAGTGACTGCTGCTGGGCGCGGGAAAGCCCAACACCGGAGTCGGTGATGCTCAGGCGAAGCGTAATCCGGTTACCTTCCTTATCTTCTTCCTCCAGGCTGGCCCGCAGAACCACTTCACCGGTCTGGGTGAACTTGATGGCGTTATTGACCAGATTGGTGATCACCTGTTTGACCCGCAGCGGGTCCCCCATGATGTTATCGGGAACGTCGTTGTAAACCAGTGGCACCAGGTCAAGGTTCTTGCCATGGGCTGCCGGCGCCAGCATGACCATGACTTCCTCGACAATGTCACGGAGCTGGAACGGAATGCGGTCAAGAATCAGTTTGCCAGCTTCGATCTTGGAGAAGTCGAGGATGTCGTTGATGATGGTCAGCAGTATCTCCGACGACTTACGGATGGTGCTCAGGTGGTCCCGTTGCTGGCGGGGCAGGGGGCTTTTAAGCAAGAGTTCGGTGAAGCCGATAATGCCGTTCAGTGGTGTGCGGATCTCGTGGGACATGTTAGCCAGGAATTCCGATTTTATGCGGCTGGCTTCCAGAGCTTCCTTGCGGGCAAAATCCAGTTCAATATTCTGGATCTCGATCGTTTCCAGGGTTTCCCGCAGGTCTTCCGTGGCCTGGTCAATGTTCTGCTGCATTTCGGCCTGGGCTTTGCTCAGTTCCCCGGCCATGGCGTTCAGGCCCGATTCCAGCTGCTCGAATTCGGGGCCAGCCCCGGTGTAGACACGGGTGTCCAGCTTGCCTTCCTTCAGCCTGGCAACGGCTTCGTTGAGTTCGAAAACCGGATCGGTAAAGGCGCGGCTCAGACGCAGTGCTATCGCCAGGCTGAGGAGAACCCCTCCCAGCACCAACAGCAGCGAGATCAGCAGGGCCTTATAGGTTTCCTTCTCGGTGCGAATATGGGACATCTCCACCGTGACCCAGCCAATCGGTGCCTTATTACTGTTACCCGCATCGGGGCGGGACTCCGGGGCCAGCATGCTTTCGATCATCAGATCCTGCAGGTAAACCGGCGTGACGAACACCGTGCTGTCCGGTCTGGTGATCTGTTTTGCTTCCTCGCCGGTCAGTGCACCTTTGTCGATGTCATCCGAGCTGCCAGGGCCGGTGTGAAGCAGTCGGCCATGCTCGCTGTCGAAGAAGGTAATGGAGCGAACGTCCTGCTCTTCCAGCAGCGCATTGGAAAGGCTGCTCAGCAGGCTTCGATTGGCGGTGAAGAGGCCATACTCAGACCCGGCCGACAACTGTCGCGAGAGAGACTCACCACGGTCCTTGAGCAGGTTTTCAATATTGTTGACCCAGCTGTAGGTAAAGAAAAGCCCCAGCATCAAGGTGGTCAGAAGGGTGGGGACGAGTGTCACCACGAGTACTTTTTTGCGTATGCCCCAGCGCCGCATAGAATGTTCCCGATTGACTGCACCGGCCGGATATCCGGCATTCTTCCCTGTCAGAATAGATGATTCCATCCAGTCTGGCCGTGATGGCACCCCCGGATATAGCCCGCAGTCATGGATATAGCGAGAAGCTGTATTGGGAGGCAGCGGATATTCCGCGTATCATGCGAATCCGGAGTGTACCACAGGCTTGTGTTGTCGGCGTTAATGGCTGGCCGCGGGTTGCGGAAGATTTGAGGAAGGTAAAACATGCATTTCCCGACCATAGAAGATTACGTAGGGCATACGCCTCTTGTAAGGCTGCAAAGGCTCCCCGGTGAGACCAGCAACGTGGTTCTGGCGAAGCTGGAAGGCAACAACCCCGCAGGCTCAGTGAAAGACCGCCCCGCGATCAGCATGATTCAGGAAGCGGAACGGCGCAGTGAGATAAAACCCGGCGATACGCTGATTGAGGCAACCAGTGGCAATACCGGTATTGCCCTGGCAATGGCGGCGGCGATCAAGGGTTACCGGATGGTGCTGGTCATGCCCGAGAATGCGAGTGAAGAACGCCGGGCCTCGATGCGGGCCTACGGTGCCGAGATCATCAGTGTCAGTAAAGAAGGGGGCATGGAAAGCGCTCGCGACCTAGCGCAAAAGATGGAGGCGGAAGGCAAGGGCAAGGTGCTGGACCAGTTTGCCAACCCGGACAACCCACTGGCGCACTACCGCACCACCGGCCCTGAAATCTGGGAGCAGACCTGCGGCACGATCACCCACTTTGTCAGCTCCATGGGCACCACCGGTACCATAATGGGCGTCTCCAGGTACCTGAAGGAGCGCAATCCCGATATCCGGATAGTGGGCCTGCAGCCGAAAGAAGGTGCTTCC
>JAWWAM010000057.1:0-10573 GCA_033721715.1 Marinobacter sp. | reverse complement strand
TGATAGCAGGTGATGCCCTCTTCCCTCAAGGCCTCCCGGGAACCATCTTCCGGCGGCTGTTTGACGATGAACCCGCCCTTGGCGCCCACGGGCACAATCACCGAGTTCTTCACCTGCTGCGCCTTTACCAGGCCGAGAATTTCGGTGCGGTAGTCCTCACTGCGATCGGACCAGCGTAGCCCGCCCCTGGCCACCGGGCCTGCCCTGAGGTGTACCCCTTCGACTCTGGGTGAACATACGAACACCTCAAAATGAGGACAGGGTTTCGGGATATCGGGCACCGACGAAGGGTCCAGCTTGAGCGACAGGTATCCCTTGAACTCGCCGGTGTCCTGGCGCTGGAAGTAGTTGGTTCTCAGGGTTGCTTTGATAAGTACATAAAAGCGCCTGAGAATCCGGTCATCATCAAGACTTGTCACAGCTTCAAGGGAATCCAGAATGGCAGTTTCAATCCTTGCAGCCTCTGATTCCCGGCATTCAGCCACCGCAGCTTCGGGATCGAACCTGGTCTTGAAGAACTCCACCAGCAGCGAGGTAATATCCAGGTGCCGCGCCAGGGTATCGGCAATGAACGGCTGGCTGAAACCAAAACGCAGCTGCTTGATATAGCGGGAATAGGCCCGTAGCACGCTGACCTCGCGCCAGCCCAGGCTTGCCGCCATCATCAGCTGGTTGAAGTCATCGTTCTCGGCAAATCCATTCCAGATTTCACGAAACCCTTCCTGCAACAGGGGCTTGGCTTTTTCAATGTCAGCGCCGCGGCAACGGGCGTGGAACTCCACGGTAAAATCGCTGATCCCGAACTGCTCGCCATCACGCCGCCGGATACGATACGGGTGCTCCCCCAGCACCCGCATGCCAAGGTTCTCCAGAATCGGTATGACATCCGACAGGATCACTGATTTGCCCTGGCTGTAGAGCTTGAAGCTGAGTTCCTGCGCGCCCTGCTCAGATGGCTGATAGAAACGCATGGGCACATCGGACGTGAGGGCAATGGACTGAATCTGCTGAATGTCTTCAACCGCATCCTGCACAGAGAATTTCGACCGGTAGCTGGAAGGGAAGCCACCACTGAACATGCTGGCGAACCGCTGCCCGGGCTTCTCCCCATGAACTTCAACCAGGCGCTGCAGCAGTGCGTCATCCCACGACACGGACTCTTCCATCATGGTGGCGACAATTTCACGCAGATTTCGCGAGTCGTCCGGGTCGTAATCCTCACCCTCAAGGGCATCTGTGAGCTGTTCCAGCAGCGTTTGTTTTTGTTTGGCTTCGGCAGGGTTCATTGATGGTCTCCGGGAATATCAACTGGCACGTAGGTGACTGAACATTCCACAGTATAGCCAACTCGCTGGAGGCCCTTTGTCTGTATAGTTTTAATGTGCAGGTATTTTGATTATATTCATGCCCATAAATAGCCGTATATCTAGCCAGGAATTGAAATTATGGTCGAACTGGACAGAATCGATCACTCCATCATCCGCGAATTGCAGAAGCATGGGCGAATCACGGTGACTGAGCTCGCCTCACGGGTGGGGTTGTCGAAAACACCTTGTCAGGTTCGCATGCGGCGCCTTGAAGAACAGGGCTATATCACCGGCTACACCGCCCTGGTCAACCAGACCAAGCTCGGGCAAAGCCACATCGCATTCGCCCAGGTCACCCTGAACGACACCAGCAGCGGCGCTCTGGCAGCATTCAACACTGCAGCAAAACAGATCTCGGCAGTGGAGCAATGCCACATGATCGCCGGCAACTTTGATTACCTGCTGAAAGTACGCACCCGGAACATGGCCGAATACCGGCAGGTGCTGGGAGAGCAGATATCCGCTCTGCCCCATGTTTTGCAGACCAGCACGTTTGTGGTGATGGAAAACGTCAAGGATGCCGGGATCTGATGAACATCCGCACCCTGGAAACCTTCGTCTGGATCGCCAGACTGGGTAGCTTCCGTGCCGCCGCCAGCAGGGTCTACGCCTCACAACCCTCGGTTTCGGCCCGTATTGCCGGCCTGGAAGACCAGCTTGGCATAGAGTTGTTTGATCGTTCCGGCAGGAAGATTACCCTGACAGCCAAGGGCCGGGAATTTCTCGTGTATGCCGAGAAAATGCTGAGCCTGCACGGTGAGATGCTGCAAGCCGTGGCCAAGCCCTCCTCCATCCAGGGCACCATTCGGCTTGCCGTCTCGGAAACCATTGCCCATACCTGGCTCCCTCAGTTGCTGGAACGCGTGAGCGAAGCCTACCCGGCCATCAACCTGGAGCTGGATGTGGATATCTCCGTCAACCTGGCGGAGAAACTCAAGAACCACGAGATCGATATCGCTTTCCTCATGGGCGGCGTCAACCAGCCTGGCATCATAAACCGGGACCTGTGCCGTTACTCTCTGACCTGGGTTGCAAGCCCTCAGCTCAAGATTCCCGACCAGGCAATGTCTCTCGCCGAGCTCGCCACCTGGCCCATCGTCACCTACCCGCGACAGAGTGAGCCCTACATTGCCATCCGCTCGCTGGTGGACCCCATGAACCATTCCACCCGCATTCATTCGTGCTCGTCGCTTTCCACCATCATACGCATGACGGTGGATGGCCTTGGCGTCAGCGCCCTTCCCCGGGAAATTCTGCAGCGCGAACTGGACACCGGCATTCTGCGGCGCTTCGAGGTGGATGCAACCGTGCCGGATCTCACGTTCATTGCAGCCTACAGGGCGGCGCCAAGCAGCAGTGTGGTGCATGCCATTGCAGAACTTGCATTGATCACTGCAAAAGAGCGCGAGGGATTGGTGGAACAGTCACCCGCATACCGTTGAAAAACATGACTGATCCATTTTTTCTATCGAAACTGATCCTTTATTTCGATTTGTGTTAATCACCACTTCTGCCTTAAATGATAAGAAACTCATCTATCGGGCAGAAACATGACAAGCATCGCTCAGCTGGACGCACACTCAACACCCCAGGCTGTTCGCAAAGCGGCAAGAGAAGGCAGCCTGACCGGGCCGACCTCCGGACTTGCCAGCGGTTATGTCCAGGTCAACCTGGTCATCCTGCCGGAATCCCAGGCCGCGGGCTTCCTCCGTTTCTGCCAGGCTAACCCCAAGCCATGCCCTCTGCTGGCAGTCAGTGAGCCCGGCGCGCGCACCTGCACCCTTTTAGGCCGTGATCTGGATATTGCCCGCGATGTGCCCGCGTACCGCATCTACCACCATGGCCAGGTCAGTGACACCCGTATGGATGTGGCGGATGACTGGCGGGATGACCTGGTGACCTTTGCGCTTGGCTGCTCCTTTACCTTCGAGCACGCCCTGATCAGCGCCGGGATTCAGGTGCGCCACATCGACGAAGCCAGAAACGTGCCGATGTACAACACCTCCGTACCACTGACGCCCGCGGGCGGTTTCGGCGGCAACCTCGTTGTCTCGATGCGCCCGTTTGTGGCCGCTGACGCCATCCGCGCTATCCAGATCACCACCCGCTACCCACAGGTTCACGGTTCTCCCGTGCACCTGGGCAATCCATCGCTGATCGGAGTTTCCGATCTGGGCGCACCGGATTACGGCGACTCTGTTTCCGTGGGTGAGAATGAAATTCCGGTGTTCTGGGCCTGTGGTGTTACGCCGCAGCAAGTCCTGATTGATTCCGGTATCGAGTTCGCAATCACCCACAGCCCGGGGCACATGCTGGTCACGGATATTCCTGACAACAGCCTGGCCCTTTTTTAATCAGAACCGACAAGAACCACCCCCGACGAAGACCATGAGGAAACCACCATGAATACAAAAAAAACCCTCGTTTCAGCCTCGCTGATGGGTCTGGCCATGGCCAGCTCAACCGCACTGGCACAGGACGTAGACAAAGCCAGCTTCAACTATGTGGGCAGCTGGAGCAGTTTGTCCCTGTACCAGAACTTCGAACGCCCATTCTGGGAAAAGCACCTTCCGGAAGCCTCCGACGGCCAGATTAGCACTGAAGTCACCACCTTCGACCAGATGGGACTGGGCGGCGGCGAAGTCTATCGGCTGATGAGCCGTAACGTTATAGAGGTCACTTCCACGGTGGCGGATTATGCGGTTGAGGATGCCCCGGAACTGGAAGCCCTGGATATGCCCATGATCGCTCCCGATGTGGAGACCGCCCGCAAAGTAGCAGAAGCCTACCGTCCCGTTCTCGCCGACGCGTTTGAACAGCGTTACGACGGCGCTCATCTGCTGGCTGTTGTGCCTTACCCCTCGCAGATGGTGTTCTGCAACGCCGACATCGGCGGCCTGAGTGATCTCAAGGGCATGAAGGTTCGCGCCAGCGGTCGCACCACTGCCGAATTCCTGCAGGCCCTGGGCGCCGAAGGCATCACACTGAATTTCAGCGAAGTACCCGGTGCATTGCAGCGTGGCGTTATCGACTGCGCAGTGACAGGTTCCCTGTCCGGCTACAGCTCGGGCTGGCATGAAGTATCCACCCATCTGTACCCGCTGCCGGTAGGCGGCTGGGACCATGTGGTTACCGCCATGAATGGCAAGAAGTGGAACTCGCTTTCAGAGCAGACGCAAGAGTGGTTGACCGCCGAAATCAAGGAAAACTATGAAGACCCGGTCTGGGACTCTGCCGTTGAAGAGACGAAAGAAGGCATCGCCTGCCTGACCGGCAACGGTGAATGCTCCCGCGGTGACGCCGGGGACATGACTCTGGTAGAGGCCACCGATAGTGATTTCACTGAGGCTTCTCGCCACCTGGAGGAGACACTGCTGCCTAACTGGGCGCAGCGCGTCGATCAGGAATGGGTTGACCGCTGGAATGAAACCGTAGGTGACGTAACCGGACTGAGCGCGTCCAAGTAACACGCCTCTCATCCATAACGGCGACCGGGGTGGTCACACAGCCCCGGTCGGTCTGGAGAACCCTATGTTGCAACAGGTGAACTCGTTTCTCGACCGCGTGCTTGCCGGCGTTAAAGTCGGCTCGCTGTGGTTCGCCCGGGCAGGCGGCGTGATGATCCTGCTGACCGTGGCTCTGGTTACGGTCGAAGTGGCCTCCCGGGTGTTTATGGGTCGCTCTGCGGTCCACGCCACCGAACTGACCGGTTACATCATGGCGATCAGCGCCAGCTGGTCTTTCGCCTACACCCTGATGTGCAAGGCACATATTCGCATTGATGCCCTGTACCTGACGTTTCCCATGAAAGTGCGGGGCGTGCTCGACCTGGTTGCTCTGCTGGCACTGGCAATGTTCTCAATCCTGGTGGTCGACGCGGTTTTCGGCGTCCTCAGTCACTCGTACAGCGGTGGATCCACCGCCAACACGCCGTTGGGCACTCCTTTATGGATGCCACAGGCACTCTGGTTTGTGGGATTGGTCTGGTTTGGCTTTGCCGTGTGTATGGTTTCCCTGCGAGCTTTTTTCGGCCTGCTCAGCGGCGACACAGAAGGTGTTCAGAAACTGGCAGGCAGCCCGACGCTGGACGAACAGATTGAAGAAGAAAACAAGGAAGCACGCTCATGATCATTACCGCGCTGCTGATTCTGATGGCTTTGCTGCTCCTGAGCGTTCCTGTGGCTGCAACGCTGATTGCGCTGGCCTTGCTGCTTGCAGAGCTGTTTTCACCCTTTCCGCTGCTCAATGCGATGGGGGATGTGCTCTGGTCTGCGTCTGATAAATACCTGCTGATCGCCATACCCCTGTTTATCCTGTTGGGGGAGATTCTGGTGCGTACCGGTATTGCCCGTGGCACCTACCGTTCTCTGGAAAGCTGGATGTCCTGGCTGCCGGGCGGGCTGCTCCATGCCAACATCGGTACCGCAACCCTGTTCTCCGCCACCTCCGGTTCCAGTGTCGCCACCGCAGCCACTATCGGCACCGTGGCGCTTCCACAGGGCAAAGAGATGGGTTACGACCCCAAGCTGTTCACCGGTTCGATTGCCGCCGGCGGCACCCTTGGTATCATGATTCCGCCATCGATTAACCTGATTGTTTATGGCTTCCTGACCGAAACCTCGATTCCGCAGCTGTTTGCCGCGGGCCTGCTACCGGGCCTTCTGCTCGCGCTCATGTTCATTGTCGGTACCGCCCTGATCTGTATCTGGAAGCCGAGCCTGGGCGGGCCCAGTGTGTCACACAGCTGGGGGGACCGTTTTTCCGGCCTGAGACATCTGGTGCCAGTACTGACCCTGTTCGGTATTGTGGTCGGCTCCATCTATGCTGGTGTGGCAACACCAACTGAAGCGGCCTCGCTGGGCGTGCTGGGTGCACTGATCATTGCCGCATCCATGAGAAAGCTGTCAGTACGCGTGATCACCGAAGCGCTGGACGGCACCATGAAAACCACCGGCATGATCATGCTGATCATCATTGCTTCCTACTTCCTGAACTTTGTGCTGGCTTCAGCGGGGGTGACTCGCGAGCTGACCGCTTTTCTGGAAAACGCTGGTCTTGGTCCCTACTCCACACTGGTACTGGCTATCCTGCTCTATATCATTCTCGGATTTTTCATCGAAACCCTCTCGCTGATGGTGATCACCATTCCCATTGTCGCCCCGATCCTTATCGGTCTGGGCTTTGATTCTGTGTGGCTGGGCATCCTGATTATTCTTCTGATTGAAATGGCCCTGATCACGCCACCGGTGGGCCTCAACCTCTATGTGGTGCAGGGTGTCCGAAAGGGTGGGCCCTTCAGCGACGTAATGAAAGGCGCCATGCCCTACGTTGGCATCATGTTCCTGATGGCCATCGTGCTGGTGCTGTTCCCTCAGGTGGCCACGTTCCTCCCTGAGCTGATGAAGTGATCAGCCATGAACCCAATGACCGGAGTGACTCAATGACTAACTTCCAACTTGCAGACACCCAGGAATCCATACATGTCGACGTTCGCGAGCTCATCATTGCGGGCTGGGCTGGGCGGGTGCAGTCTGCCATCGACGAGCACATCGAAGAGCTGAAGGAGATTGGCGTAACACCGCCATCCACCACCCCGCTGTTCTATCGGGTCGCCGCCAATCAGCTCACTACGGCGCCGGACATTCAGGTGCTGGGTGAAGCCTCCAGCGGCGAGGTGGAAGTGGTCCTGATCGGCTCCGATCAGGGCACCCTGGTAGGTATCGGTTCGGATCACACCGACCGCGAGGCCGAGGCATGGTCCGTAGCCCACTCAAAACAGGTCTGCGTCAAACCGGTGGGCCCCCGGGTGTGGCGGCTCGATAACGTGATCGACCACTGGGACCAACTGCAGATGGCGTCCTACGCCACCATCGACGGTAAAGAAGTGTTGTACCAGGAAGGTCCGGTCACTGGGCTGCTGCATCCTGAGGAGCTGTTGCGACGCTTCGGGCTGGACAAAGCTGAACTGGCTCCGGGACAGGCCATGCTTTGCGGCACGCTACCGGTGCTCGGTGAGCTGCGCCCGGCCCAGGCATTTCGGATGGTTCTGAAAGATCCGGTCTCAGGCACGGAACTTCAGCACCAATACAGCATTCACACACTGCCGGTGATCCAATGAACCAGCCAACCACCCTCGCCCGGCTGCTCGACGACATGGACAGCGACCAGCGCACAGCCACGGCGCTGCTGGAGAGCTGTTTGAAGCGTATCGAAGCAGACGACGATGCCAACGCCCAGATCTACACCAGACGGTTTGATAATACCGCCCGCGCCGAAGCCGATGCCATAGACCGACTGCGAGCGGCCGGACTGACCGGCGGACAACTTGCCGGGCTGCCCATAGCCCTGAAAGCGCTTTTTGACGTGAAGGGCGAGATCACCCATGCCGGGTCTCAGGGCTGGCAGGTACCCGCGGAAGCCGATGCACTTATCGTTTCCCGGTTGCGACGTGAAGGCGCGGTGATCACCGGCCACACCAACATGACCGAGTTTGCGTACTCCGGCGTGGGATTGAACCCACACTACGGCACGCCGGATAACCCTCTGGCACCGGGGCGTATTCCCGGCGGCTCGTCTTCCGGCGCTGCTGTGGCGGTGGCGCGGGGAATGGCCGCTGGAGCAATCGGCACCGATACAGGCGGCTCCGTGCGGATTCCGGCGGCCTTCTGTGGCCTGGTGGGTTTCAAGCCGTCCCAGTCCCGCGTTCCCCGTGACGGCACTTTCCCGCTGTCCGACAGCCTCGATTCCATCGGCCCAATTGCCCCGACAGTGGACTGCTGCGCCCGCCTCGATGCTGTGCTGTCCGGTCGTCAATACCTGCCCCTCAGACCCTTATCGCTGAAGGGCGTGCGCTTTGTCGTCCCAACCGATTACATGCTGGACGATGTGGATAACACCGTTGCACAGGCATTTGCCTGCAGCCTGAACAGGCTGCGCGATGCCGGAGCCACCATTATTGAAGCGCCTGCACCAGTGCTTACTGCAATCCCAGAGCTCATGGAAGGTGGCGGTTTCACCGCTGCAGAAAGCTATTTCGTCCACCGCCAGTCACTGGCGGACTACGGGGACCAGTACGACCCCCGCGTGCGCACCCGGATCGAACGTGGTGCCGCCATTACCGCCGCCGATTACCTGGATCTGTGCCGCCGCCGGCAGCAACGCAAGCGGGAGGCGGACGAATGGTTGCAGGATTACGATGGCCTGTTGGCCCCCACCGTACCGGTGGTCCCGCCGCGATTCGAGGAACTGGCGGCTGATGAGGATTACGCCCGCCTGAACCTGCTGATCCTGCGTAACCCTACCGTGGCGAACATGCTGGACCTGTGCTCCATCACCCTTCCCAACCATAAGCCTGGCTACTTTCCAGGCGGGTTGATGCTGATCGGTCGCAACGGCACGGATGAAACCCTGTTGCGGCTGGCGAACGCTGTCGAACAGGTGCTGTAACGACCATGTTGACCGTGCTGCTGACCAAACTCATCGCGACTGCACTGGTGGTCATCGGTGTGTCGGTTGCAGTAGGCAAACTGGGCCCCAGGCTAGGGGGCATTATTGCCGGAACGCCTATTATTCTCGGCCCGGGCTACTTCTTCCTGTTGCAGGAATGGCCAACAGAATTTATCCAGCACGCAGCGCTGGCAACCCTTCATGCGCTGATCGCCACGCTGCTGTTCAGCATCAGTTTCGTGCTGACTGCCGAACGCCTGGGCGCCCTGCCAAGCCTTGGGCTGGCGACCCTGATCTGGATTCCGGGGGCCTACCTGTTCTCCTTCATTCCCGGCGGCGTACTGGTTGCTGTGGTGATCTATGGCGTGGTGCTGCTGTCAGCCGACATCCTTAATCGCGTGCTCGCCCTGAAACAGCCCAAAGTGGTGGCGGTCTCCGGTTGGTTTGACGTGGTATTGCGCGGACTCCTCGCCGGTGTGCTTGTGGCCGTTGCCACCACACTGGCAGCCCGCTCCGGCCCCATGTTGTCGGGCATACTGGTCGGTTTTCCCGTGGGCCTGTTCACCATTGGCTGGACACTCCACGACCGTTATGGCCCTGACGTGGCAAGAGCCACGGTAGCCGCGGCACAACAGGGCATGCTCAGCCTCGTCGCCTTTGCCCTGGCAACGGCGCTGCTCGTAGGGCACGTGGCACCAATGGTGACGTTTCTGGGTGCCCTGCTGGCATCCGTTGCCGTCAGTGCGGCCCTCTTCATGATAAGCCAGTGGCGGGTGCGGCGCGCATACGGTCACCTGCTGGCCCCGGAATCTACAATAAAAGGAAATCACACCCATGACTGACAGCAACAGCGAGTCAGAAACACCCGTTACAGACTCCCGTTCAGGTGGTGAAAATGCCCGCCGAATACTCCGGCGGGACCCGAATCCCCACATGTTCAGGCCGATCAGCTTCCGGTCCGTACAGGCCCGAAACCGCATCATGCTCTCCCCCATGTGCCAGTATTCCGGCGAGAACGGGCTTTCCAACGACTGGCACTTTGTTCACCTGGGCGCCCGGGCAGCCGGTGGTGCCGGCTGGATATTTACCGAAGCGGTACATATCGAACCCCGGGGGCGGATCACCCCACATTGCCTCGGCCTTTGGAACGATGAACAGCGTGACCGCCTTGCCCGCATCGCCCGTTACGTCTCGGATCAGGGCGCTGTACCCGGCATTCAGCTAGGCCACGCTGGCCGCAAGGCGTCGGTGGGCCGCCCCTGGGAAGGTTCTCACCCGCTACGGTCAGACACTGGCGGCTGGGAGGACCTGGTGTCGGCATCCGCACTGCCCTATGCGAGCCAGTGGCAAGTACCGGAAGCGATGAACCAGAATCAGATTGGCCAATCGCTACAGGCCCTGAAATCCGCCACCCGCCGCGCGCGGGAAGCCGGGTTCAGGGCACTGGAACTGCACGGTGCCCATGGCTATCTGATTCATCAGTTCCTGTCGCCCCTGAGTAACCAGCGCACCGATGCCTATGGTGGCTCCTTTGAAAATCGCATTCGCTTCCTGCAGGAATCCATCGCGGTGGTTCGCGAGGAATGGCCGGACGACCTGCCGCTGTTCCTGCGGCTGTCCTGCACCGACTGGGTGGACGGAGGCTGGACCCTCGACGACACCGTGCGGCTGGCCACCCTGTTGCGGTTCCAGGGCGATGTCGACCTGATAGACTGTTCGTCAGGGGGAAACGATCCGCGTCAGCAGATCCCCATTCACCC
>JAWWAM010000056.1:0-10573 GCA_033721715.1 Marinobacter sp. | reverse complement strand
CAGAAAGTGCTTCAGGCCATTGGAAAAGTGGCCGGCCAACTGACGCCAGCCTGCGAAGCGGCGGACCTGAACCGCCGCACCGAGGCCTGGAATGACAAGAAGGTGGATGCCCACCACGCCATTATCCCGACCGCCCGGCAGGCGCCATCGGGCAGGCTGAGCGAAGCGGAACAGAAAGTCTATGAGCTGATCAGCCGTTATTATTTGATGCAGTTCAGCGCCGACGCTATTCACCGGGAAGGCAAGCTGGCCATCACGATTGGCGAGCACGCCTTCAGGGCTACCGAAACTGCTGTGCTGCAGCCGGGCTGGAAAGAGCTGGAAATCCGCCAACGGGAAGCCCGGCAGGAAGCCGCCAAACCGCCGCTTCCCCGCCTGGAAAAGGGCGACCCGATACTGTGTGATTCCGTGGAAATCACCGAGCGCAAAACCCAGCCCCCACAGCATTTCACCGATGCCACGCTCTTGTCGGCGATGACCAACATCGCCCGCTTCGTCAGTGACCCGGAGCTACGCAAAACCCTGCGGGAAACGGATGGCCTGGGCACCGAAGCAACCCGCGCAGCCATCATCGATACCCTTTTCCGCCGCGACTACCTGTACCGGGACAAGCGCCATATTCGCTCGAGTCCCAAGGGCAAGGCCCTGATTGCGTCCCTGCCGGAGTCCATCAGCAAGCCGGATATGACAGCTATCTGGGAAGCCACTCTCGAGAGCATCCGCCGGGGCGAGGGCAATCCTAAACAGTTCATCGAAGACCTTAAGGAGCAGATCCGCGGCTTTATCAACGCCCCGAGCCCCGAGGCAAAAAATACCCCGTCAGCCGATGGACAGCCCCATTGCCCCAAGTGCCGCGCCCCCATGCGCCAGCGGGAAGGCAAGTTCGGTGCCTTCCATGCCTGCGTGCGCTTTCCGGACTGCAAAGGCACCCGGCAGATTGAAGACCGGGTACCGGAGGACGGTACCGGCGACAAACCGGTGCCCTGCCCCCACTGTTTCTCACCCCTGGTTCGCCGAAAAGGTAAAAATGGCTGGTTCTGGGGCTGCAGTAATTTCCCCGGCTGCCGACAAACAGTTGATGACGATAACGGCAAGCCTGCGCTCCGTTTACGCAACACTACATAACGACACTGAAGCCGGATTGCGGATTTGTAATAATGTGAAGTGGTATTCAATAATTTTTCCCCGCATGCAGCCGGGGCCTGGACTTTACAGTGCTTTTTTTATGTCGGGAGACGTGTAATGCGTATCGCTTTGCTTGAAGACGAACATGAACAGGCACAGCACATCCAGTCCATCCTTTCTGAGCGCGGGCACCATTGTGACAGTTTCCCATCCGGTCAGTCGTTTCTGAGCGCGGTACTTCACCGTAGCTATGACTTGCTGATTATGGACTGGCAAATCCCCGATATGACCGGTATTGAAGTTCTGGAGCACGTACGAGCCCAGCTTAACTGGCAGATTCCGGTGGTCTTCCTCACCCAGCGCGACAGCGAAACCGACATCGTACGGGCACTGGACGCCGGGGCCGATGACTATCTCTGCAAGCCAGCCAGGGAAGCGGAACTGGTGGCACGCATCAACGCCCTGGCTCGCCGTACCAACCCAGACAACGAGAAAGAAGTGCTGGTCTACGGCCCGTTTGAGATCAATACCCAGCTCCGGACAATAGCGCTTCACGGTGACGTGCTGACCCTGACCGACAAAGATTTCGATCTCACACTGTTCCTGTTTCAGAACCAGGGCCGCCTGCTGACCCGGGAAATGCTACTGGAGCGCGTGTGGGGCCTGGCCCGGGACATCAACACCCGAACCGTGGACACCCATATGAGCCGTCTGCGGCGCAGGCTTGGCCTCAACCCCGAGAACGGGTTCCGGATCAAGACCATCTATCAGCGGGGCTATCGCCTCGAAGCCATGAAGGCCACCGGCCCGGATGCTCACGCAGTCGCTACGGAACAGGCCTGAAATGATTCAACGCTCCACCTGCACGCTGGCTCACGTTGTTCTGCTGCTGGGCAGCCTTTGGCTCGCACTTCCTGCCCATGCTGAGCTGTCCGTTACCCGTGGTTCCCAGCCGGGCAACTCATTGGCCGAGTCCGCTCCCGTTCCGGAGTGGGTGTATACCGTTCGGCCGGGCGAAAGTTTTGACGAAATTGCCGACATCCTGCTCGCACGAAACGTACCTGCGAACCGGCTGCTGCAACATAACGGCATCGACAATCCTGCCACGGTGGGCAGTGGCGACAGCCTGCGCATCCCCCTGGCCTGGCTTCAGCGTCAGCCAGACCCGGCGCGCGTTCGCTCTGTGGCCGGCCAGGTACAGCTTATTTCCGGCAGCGACAGCAGCAAACGCCCGCTGGCCAGCGACATGCTGGTGCGGGTAGGTGACGAAATACTGTCCCGCTCCGGTACCGCTACGGTGGAACTGGCAGATGGCTCGGTTGTGCGCATTTCCCCGAACTCCCGCCTGGCTTTCAACCGGCTGACCCAGTACGGCAAATCCGGCATGGTGGACACCAGACTGCGCCTCGACCGCGGTGAAATCGAAACCCAGGTAAAACCTGTGATTGAAGGCGGCTCCCGCTTCGAAATCGAAACACCGTCTGCGGTTGCTGCTGTCAGGGGCACCATGTTTACCCTGAGGACCGCGCCCGGCAAGACCGATCTGCGGGTTACCGAAGGCGAAGTGTCTTTTGGCCCGCCCGGCAAAACCCGACGCATTCCCGCCGGCTACAGTGCCAGCGTCTCAACCGTGGGCGTGGGTGGCATGAGCATTCGCCAACTGCCGCCTGCACCAGCGGTCAATCCGCTTCCGCCGCAGCTGAAACAATTGCCAGCGCAGCTTAGCTGGCAACCCAATGGAGCCAGCGCGCACCGGGTGGACATTTTTGATGCGGAGTCCGGCCGCTGGATGGACAGCCGCCGGGTAACCGGGGACAGCTTCAATATTGACCTGCTGGACAACGGCAACTACGACATTCACCTTGCATCGCTGGACAGCCGCGGCATCGCAGGCATGCCCGGCATCCTCAGTGTAGAGGTGGACCTGCAGGCGCGAACGGCCACCCTGGAACAGCCAGAGGCCGGTGCTACAGTGAATGACGACATGCCGGAGTTCCGCTGGCAGGTTCATGGCGAGAACGAAGTGGCGCGGGTAGAGATCGCTGCAGACGACGAATTTGGCAACCTGGTGGCCACCAGCGAATGGGCGCCAGACCAGAGCGCACTGCCGTCACGCCCGCTTTCGCCGGGGCAGTATTACTGGCGCGTGGTGACCGAAGCCGGAGGCAATTCCGTAGCCACCAGTGAAGCCCGCGCCCTGGTGGTCAACGGCACTCTGCCACCGGTACGCATCATCAGCGTTAACTATGTGGACAGCCAGGTACGGGTGTTCTGGCAGAAGGTGGATACGGCGGCGGAGTATCGTCTGCAGCTGTCCGAAGAGCCCCGTTTCAACAACATTATTAAAGAGGCTACCCTTTCGGATACCACGGCGGCCTTGCGCCTGATTCCCGGAAGACGGTATTTTGTGCGCCTGAAAGCTCTTTCTGATGGCCCCCTTGAAAGCCGTTGGGGACCAGGGAGGGAATTGTTCCTGGAGTAATCCAGTACACCTTGATATCCGACAGCAGGCCTCATGACCCGGAACTGGTTTCCAATAAAAACGACCCCGTGGACACTCGGCCTGCCACTTTTGATCATCCTGTTGTTACTGCAGGCCACATCCATTCCCCAAAGACTGGATTTCTGGCTCTACGATGCCCTGATTACCGCCAATCCTGCAGAGGCCTCTGATGACGTAGTCCTCGTTGCCATCGACGAACAGAGCATGGATCGCCTTGGCCGCTGGCCCTGGCCGCGCAGCACCCACGCCCGGCTAATCGAGAAACTTCACCAGGCAGGCGCCAAAACCATCGTTTTCGATATCCTGTTTCCGGAACCGTCTCTGGACGATACCGAACTGGCAGTGGCCATGCGCAACCATGGCGACGTGATTCTGCCACTCCACTTGTCACCACCCTCCCGCAATTACCTCATCAGCGAGCAGCTACCCGTACCGGAACTGGCGGACGCTGCGTCGGCACTCGGGCATGCCCACGTGGAGCTGGACGAAGATGGCCTGGCGCGGGGCGTTTATCTGCTGAATGGGCTTGGGGACCAGCTATGGCCCAGCCTGGCCCTGGCTGCCTCCGAAAAAACATTGCCAGTTAAAGAACCCGGCGAAATAGCGGCGTACACCAACGTAAGGCAACACTACAGAGCCGTACCACTGGCCGGAGGTGCCGGCACACTGCCTACCTGGTCCTACACGGAAATACTGCAAAGCCCTCCGTCGCGGGAAGCCTTCCGTGGCAAAACCGTGTTCGTTGGCGCCACGGCCCCAGGCTTTGGTGACATCCTGCCCACTCCGTTCTCCGGACTTCGCCAACCCATGTCCGGCGTGGAGTTTCATGCCAACAACTACTCGGCACTGGTTGGGGATGAGCTGATATCAATAGTGCCCAGGGCCACCGCCATGGGCCTTGCCCTTTTCACCATCATTGTTCTGGCCCTCGCCCTGCCCCGCATGCGGCCGGCAAGAAGTATTCTGTTGTGCCTGGCGTGGGTGGGCGCACTGGCTATAGGGCACGCGTTGCTGCTGTTTTACGGGCGGTTATGGCTGCCGGTATCCCACGCCATCATTGTTCCACTGCTGGCACTTCCGGTGTCCAGTGCGCTTCGGCTCGCCATGACCAATCGTTTTCTCAACCGGCAACTGGACGAACTGGCCAGAGGGCCTACCATGACCCTCCAGGAGCCCTCACGCCGGCATCCGCCTCAGCTACTCAGCCACTTCCAGGCTCTGTTTCAGCCTGAAGGCTGGTTGCTGGCCGAGGGTGATGACGTTATTACCGCCTCCGGGCTCACCGAATCCGATATTCCGCCTCTGGACAAGCCCGGCGAGTGGGTTCATATCGATAATCAGAGCTGGATCAGCCTGGCCCGCGGCGGCCTCACCTATAAACTGGGCCTTAAGCTGTCCAACGATCTGGGCCGTGAGGCTACCCAGCGATACCTCCGCCGCCTTCCGTTGACGGCGAGTAACACGCAATCCAGCCGCCCGGGCCCACGGGAAAACATCTCAGCCCGCATCGAACGCGTACGGCTTGCGACAGAGCGCATGAGCCAGATGCAGAAGTTTATACGGCGCAGCTTCGAGCGTATGCCCGACGGCATCATCGTCACCGACGAGCTGGGCGTGATCCGCTTTGCCAACGGCCATATTGAAGAATGGTTCCGCGAACCCATGCCGAGCCTGAACGGCCTGCCCCTGGCCCGACTTCTGGAAGGTCATGACCCGCGGGAAACGCCGCCCTGGCACGAAACCGTATCCGAAACGCTGACCCTGGCCCAGAGCCGCACCGTGGACCTGCGCATTCACAACAAGGACTTCCTGATCCACTTTGCACCGTTCTCCCTGCCAGACAGCGACCAGAGTGGTATCATTGCCAACATTTCGGATATCTCTGAACTGCGGGAGCAACAACGCCAGCACCGGGAGGCCATCGACTTCATCTCTCACGACGTTCGCTCCCCGCTGGTGTCCCAGCTGGCGCTGATTGAACAACTGAAAAGAAACCGCGGCCAGGTAGAACCGGAACAACTCGAGCAGCTCGGCAAACTGGCCCGGCGCAGCTATCACCTGGCGGAGGAGTTCGTGCAACTGGCCAGGGCCGAACAGCTCACTGAAACCCGCTTCTACGAATGCGAGTTCCTGGCCATTGTGGAAAACGCCCGGGACAGCGTCAGCGAACAGGCAGCGGAGAAAGGTATCCAGTTGATACTGCAGGGAACCGAAGACCTGTGGTTAAAGGGTAACGCTGAGTTGCTGGAACGGGCAGTGATCAACCTGCTGACCAACGCAGTGCAGTACAGCCCGCCGCAGTCCATCATCACTATACAGGTGTTCCAGGCCGGCCATCAGGCGTGCCTGACCGTCAGTGATGAGGGTGAAGGTATTGCTCCAGAAGAACTCCCCCACCTGTTTGACCGTTACCGGCGCCAGAAAAGCAGCGAGCTTTCCGGCAACCACGGCACTGGTCTGGGGCTTTCATTTGTTAACGTGGTGGTGGAAAAACATCGTGGCGAGATCCACGTCGATTCCCGCCTGGGGGAAGGGTCTGCCTTCACCCTGAAACTGCCGGTAACGCACTCGATCAGATCGTTTTACTGACCTGCTCTGAAGGGGCACTGACCAGCCCATCGACATCTTCCGCCTGAATCGTGAAGTACCAGGTGCCGTAATCCAGATTGTTGATGATGAAGTCCATGGTATTGGCATCATCAATGCGGATAACCTCGGAAAGCTCATCCGGGCTCTGACCGTAGCTGATCACATAACCGGACAATTCTCCCATCTTGATGCCGTCCCCGTTCGCGCGGGTGGCGGGCGCATTCCAGCTCAGCGAGGCAGAACGCTCGGAAAACTGCTGAGGCTCGGCATAACTCGTGCCGGAACTCTCCGAAGAACCATCGCTCACACAGCCTGTAAGAACGACTCCCATTGCAAACGCGGCGATCCATGCCTTAGACATTTTAATGACGCGTTTCATATTTTTTTACACCAATATATCGTCAAGGTTGTGAAATTGTATAAAACGCGGGCGAGTATCGATGTGAAGAGCGTCATCATGCCAATTAAAAAATCGTCAATTTTTCGACATGCAACCGTAACTAATCAGCGAAAGATACTGAGGGGTGGGCAATTTTTGCCCGGATAGGAAAACAACAGGAAAAGAAGGAGGGAAAACTCAAGACGAAAGTATAAAGGTAGAGAGGGGGAGCTCAGCGAAGCAGTCCAGTCACTTCAATCCTCCCCCTGGACAGCTTGACCATATCGCGCCTTTCGAGCTCTTTCAGCAGGCGGCTTACCACCTCCCGCGCGGTCCCGAGCTCAACAGCCAACTCCTGATGGGTAATAACCACCGGCCCGCGGGCAGCGCGGCTCAGCAGCCACTCTTCAAGCCGCTTATCCATACGCCGAAAAGCAACCTCTTCCACCAGCAGCATCAGATCATCCAGCCGGCGGCCGTAGGACTCCATAATCCCCAGCCGGAAACCAGCGGACTGGTCCATCAACCGGTCAAAGACACCACGAGGAATCATCAGGGCCTCGGCACCCTCTTCTACCACTGCCTCCGCACGGTAGGCCCGCCCGGTCATCAGGCATCCGATGGAAAGCGTACAGATGTCATCCGCCTCCATTCGATAGAGCACAATGCTGTGGCCGGAGACACCCGTCATCTGCACCTTGACCCTGCCCCCGATGACCAACGGAAGCCCGTGGCAGTGCTGGCCGGCGCTGAACAGAATCTGCCCGGGTGGAAACTGCATCACCCGGGCTTTTTCCAGGGTTTCCTTGCGGAGGGTGTCGTTCAGACGGTCGAGAATACTGTGGCGGGCCATGAAACCTGATCCAGTCAGCGGCATTTGGAAGTTGAATGTGACTTTATCACTGAAGTGGCGCATGCCGGTGGATTAGGATCAAGTCATTACCGCAAAACACCATTGGAGAACGGGAAATGACCAGAAACATGGGGACTGCAGACCGCACCATACGGGCAATCGTTGGCGTTGTATTACTGGCGCTGGTATTCGTAGGGCCACAGACGGCCTGGGGCTGGATTGGCATCATTCCGCTGGCAACAGCGTTGATGGGTAATTGCCCTGCTTATTCGCTGATCGGGATTAAAACGTGTAAGAGGCAGTAGACATCCGAACGAAAAAAGGCAGATCATAATCCCGGATCTGCCTTTTTGCGTTAAGGAACAAGGAACATGGCTCAATTCGAACCCAGCGACGGGATGCGAGATGTCGAAACTGTTGTGCGCGACCCCTTACGGTTCAAGCTGAAACTCGACATTGGTGACCAGGCCTACTCCTCTCTGCGCCTGAAGAAATACCTGCTGGATAGCGTCGACGCCGCGAACGGAGCGGCCACCGGGTTCATCTTCGCAAAATCATCCGTGGTCGCATCCACCTTTTTCGCACCTTCAGGATTTCTCGGCGCACTGGGTATCGGAACTGCCGTCACCCCGGTGGGCTGGGCGATAGCCGCAGGGGTAGCCGGCGCAGGCCTGAGCCTGATCATCGGCAAGCGGTTAGTAAGAGGCTCCTCTGACCGAGTAAAACAGATCCCCGACTACATCAATACGCCGATGGATGTTCTGGCAACCGGGCTCTTCGACATGATCGCAACCCTGGGGGTAAAACTTGCCGAGATTGATGGCGAGTTCGTTCAGCAAGAGCGTGACTTCATCACGCGCTATTTTGTCGACGACTGGGGGTACGACCTACTTTTCGTTCAACAAGGCCTGAAGCTGATCGAAGAACAGTCCGATCAACACTCCATAGAAGAAATCACCGAACAATTGGCCCGCTTCAAGAAAGCGAACCCGGATTGCAATTATCGCTCTATGTCGAGAGAGATCATCACCTTCCTGAATGGCATAGCGGAAGCGGACGGCGATCTGGATAAGCGCGAAGAAGAAGCGGCTGCCAAGGTGGAAGCCATATTTGAAGATATCAATTCCATCACCACAACCCTTTCAGAATCAGCCAGGGCCGGAGTGAAGCAGGTATCCCGTTATGGTAAGTCCACGCTTAATGGGCTGGGTTCAGGGCTTGATAGGACAAGGAAGGGATTGCGGAGGTTGAAGTCTCAGTCCCGGGAGAAGCTTTCGCGGCTGCGGTCGAAGGACCGGTGACGGCACAAAAAGGGCAACACTGCTTCATTGCGAACTTCCAAACCCATATTTATTTTCTAAACCAGGTTAGCAGAACCCTGCTCTTTCATCGCCAGAATATCCCTCGGCACCACCCCCAGGTCACTCCACTTTTCCGGATGGCAGGTAAAAAGCAGTATCTGGTGACGGTTGGCGGCGTCGAACAGGATGCGTTTCATGTCGTCCAGGCGGTCTGTGTCGCTGTGCACCAGGGTGTCGTCCAGTATAACCAGCGTAGGTCTGCCGGCTTCGCGTAGCAGGTCTGCATAGGCGAGGCGGCTGATCAGGCCCATCTGTTCGCGGGCGCCGAAGCTCAGCTCGGCGATCTGCCCCAGTTCGGTTCCCCGGGTGAACGTGCCCGGGCGCAGGTGTTCGTCCACTTCCAGGGTGGCTTGTGGGAACAGTAGTGACAGGTAGTGGTCCAGGTGTTTCTGCAGGGGTGCCTGCAGGCGGCGGGTCAGGGCCTGCCGTTTTTCAGTCAGCAGGGTAAGCAGCAGGTCCAGCGCCCGGGCGCGGCGATCCAGCTCCTGGTAGCGGCGGTTGCACTGTTCAAGGTCGGCGACTTTTTCGTTGAGTTGCTCCTCCAGTCCTTCGGCACCCCAGGCTTCCAACCTTACCTGTATATCCCTGAGCTCCCGTTGCCGCTCTTCCTGGGTCTGGCGCAGGTTGCTGATGCTGCGCTGGTAGCGTTCGATGTCCTGCTTCAGGATGTCCGGGTGGGCCTGTTTTATTTCCTGCTCACGGGCTTGCAGGCTGGCCTCAAGGCGGCCCCGTTTCTCTTCGATTTCAGCCAGCTCTGTTGAGAGGCGCTTTAGCTGTTTCTGCCGCTCCGGATTCTGCACTTCATCATGCAGCTGCTGCCACTCGGCACTGGCATTGTCACAGGCCTGGCGGCGGGTCAGGAGCTCGGTCTGATGCTTCCGTTCCTCGGTTTCTGCTTCTGCCAGCCGTGTTTCAGCTTTGGTGCGAGCAGCATCTGCTGATGCCACATCGGTTGCCTCGCCCTGCTGGTCTACTTCCGGGGCCGGGCTGTTCTGCAGTTCGGTTTTTGCGTTCTGCAGTTGGGATTGGGTTTCTTTCTGCTCCGCCAGCAGTTGGTCCACTCCCACCGGCGCAACGGACTTGAGTAGTTCGCGGGTATGCTGCAGCGTCCGCTCTGCGGCCTCACAGGCTGTCAGGCGCTGTTCTGCCTGCTGTGTGGAGTCCACGCCCAGGGTTTTCATCTGCTCGCCCAGGCTCTGCTCAAGGGTGGAGAGCTTGCGCCGGGTACTGGCCAGGTCTTCGCCACCGGGGGTGATTCCAAGGGTGCCGACACCCGGTACTACCAGGCTGGTTTCCTCGAGCAGTTGTTTCTCGCCCTGCCCCTCCAGGGGTTCGTCGTTCAGTGCAAGTCTCGTGCCCGGCTCCAGCTGCCAGGTTAATCGGGTTGCGATGGTCTGGGAGCGGATGGATTCTTCTTTCAGCTGATGCTCTGTCGCTTTCAGCGCTTTTACTGCCTGGCCATCAATCTGGTTCTGCCGGGCCTGTTCCCTGGCCTGGTCGAGTTCCTGCTGGTACTGCCGGGCTTTTTCCAGGTTCTGGGTCAGCGTCTGGTTCTGCTGTTCCAGGCGATGAATCTCCCGCTCAAGCCGGGAACGGGTTTCGTGAAGGCGGGCCTGGTGGACCTGCCTGGTGGCGGCATCGTAGGCGGCCTTTGCTTCCTGGACGCTGTTGGTGATGGACGGGCTGCGCGCCTCGGCCTGTTCCAGCTCCTGCTGGGCTTTGTCCAGTTCCGCTTTGCGGACATCCAGTTTCCTGTTCAGGCT
>JAWWAM010000055.1:0-10593 GCA_033721715.1 Marinobacter sp. | reverse complement strand
GCCAATCACCAGAGTGGTTGGCTCGCCAGCATACTTCTTGTCCTGGCATTCCTCTCCCACACTGGAGAACTGGAAGATGCGATTATTGCGGCCAATTCTGGTGGGACCCTTGATCACCACATGGGACATGATTTCGGTGCCTTCACCGATCTCCACGTCCGGCCCAATATAGCTCCAGGGGCCGACAGTTACGTTGTCAGCCAGTTTGGCAGACGGATCCACGATCGCCTGAGGATGGACTCCCGACCATTCTTTTGTCGCCATCAGACTTCTCTCTCAGCGGTCAGTATTTCTGCCACACAGACGACTTCGTCATCAACCAGAGCGCGGCATTCGAATTTATAGATTCCACGTTTGCCGGAGATCATCCGGGACTCCATGCTGAGCCTGTCTCCGGGCACTACAGGGCGTTTGAAGCGGGCCTTGCTGGAACCGGCCAGGTATTGTACCACGCCGTCTGAGGGTTTCCGGCCTACCGTCAGGAAGCCGAGAATGCCCGAGAGTTGTGCCATGGCTTCGATAATCAGCACGCCCGGCATAATCGGATTGTTTGGAAAATGGCCGTTAAAAAATGGCTCGTTCAGGGAGATGTTCTTGTATCCCTTGATAAACTGCCCTTTCTCCGCCTCGGTCACCCGGTCAACCAGTAAAAACGGGTAGCGGTGTGGCAGGTATTCCATAATTTCTTTGATGGTCATAATCATCAGTAACGGCCTCAGCCTTCTATTTTCTTTTCCAGTTCTTTTAGCCGACGCGCCATGGCATCAAGCTGACGAAAACGCACGGCGTTCTTGCGCCATTGTCGATTGGTGTCGGCGCTGGTGCCCGACGAATATACGCCTGGCTCCCGAATATCGCCGGTTACCAGGGTCATGCCGGTCAGGTGTACCTGATCCGCAATTGTCAGATGCCCTGCCACGCCCGAGGCGCCGCCAAAAACGCAATGGCGGCCGATATGGGTGCTGCCTGCAATCCCGACCATAGCCGCCATGGCACTGTGATCACCGATACTGACGTTGTGTGCAATCTGAATGAGATTGTCGAGCTTTACCCCATTGCCAATAACTGTGTCGTCCAGGGCGCCACGGTCAATGGTGGTGTTCGCCCCCACCTCAACATCATCGCCGAGGACTACCCTGCCAAGCTGGGCGATCCGGTGCCAGGCGCCCTTTTCATTGGCAAAGCCAAAGCCATCCGAACCAATCACAGCGCCGCTCAGGATATGGCAACGCTTGCCCAGCACAATGTCGTGAGCCAGGGTTACCCGTGGGCGCAAGACTGAGTTCTCGCCAATAGTGCAACGGGCACCAATAATACAACCGGCGCCAACTACCACGTTCTCACCAATAACCGCCTCAGCCTCCACAACCGCCTGCGGACCAATACTGGCGCTTTGCGATACCTGCGCAGAAGGGTCGATCACCGCAGATTCATGGACGCCTGCCCCCGGGGCTGGCGCGGGGTCAAACCAGTGGCTCAGGCGAGCATACCCAAGGTAGGGATTGTCCAGTAACAGTACATTGGTAGCGCACTGATCAGCGACTGATGGAGAGAGAATGACCGCAGAAGCTCTGGTATCTGCAAGATAGCGTGCATACGAAGGATTAGCCAGGAATGCGATCTGGCCCGGAGCCGCCGCCTGAAGTGTAGCAAGCCCCCCTATTTCAGTATCGGGGTCGCCCCTGAACTCCGCCCCAAGCTCAGAGGCAATGTCGCCCAGCCGGTATGAACGCTTTCTCATTATCAGCTCCACAAGGTTTTTCCGGTCTGGCCAGTATCGGGCCCGCCGTTTGATCAGCGGTCCAGCTTCTCCAGTAGCTCTTCCGTCAGGTTCATGTCGGGCTTGACGTATACCACGGCTTCACTGGGCAGAATTATGTCGAGGTCATGCTCGTCCAACAGTTCCTTGACGGCCGCATCCACTTCCGGACGGGCCTCTTCCAGAAACTGTTGCTTGCGATTTGCCACTGTGGAATCGAGGCGCTGCTTGAGGAAGTTGAACTCCTTGACCTTCTCCTGGAACTCGGTGGTCATTTTACTGCGCTCAGACTCGTTCATCATGGCGCCGTCTTTCTCGAGGCGCTCCTGCAGTTTGCGAGCAGCCTCCTGGGCTTCCCGGACCTTTGCTTCCTCACTGGAAAAATCCTGTTGCATCTGCGCGCTGAAATCTCTCGCATCTTTGGACGAGAATAGCGCCTGGCGCAAATCAACCACCCCAATACGGGTCTCAGCTGCAACTGTGGTGCTGGCCATCAGTGCAGCCAGCAATACTACCATGGACAATCGGAACATGTTGTTTCTCCTGTGTTTTATTATTTACCGCGTTTCCCTTCGCTCTCTGATCAGAATGTCTGCCCCAGGGAGAACTGGAATATCTGGGTATCATCGCCACTCTTGTCGTTCAGAGGCTTGGCAAGACTGAACGCCAGCGGACCAACCGCTGTAATCCACTGAAATCCTACACCAGCCGACAGCCGTACTTCATCCAGGGCCGGATCAAAATTGCGGTCAGCGTCAAACACCTGCCCGGCATCGATGAAGAACGCCGTTCTCATTGAGCGGGTATCGCCGGCGAACGGTGTGGGGAAGATCAGCTCCAGGCTGCCCTCCGTCAGCAGGCTGCCGCCGAACGGGTCCGGATCGGAGAAGTCGTTAGGCGCGTTTGTGGCCAATGGTCCCAGCGAGTTTGCCTCATAACCACGCACCGAACCATAACCACCGGCGTAGAAGTGCTCGTAAAACGGCATGACCGAGCGCCCGCTGTAACCATCACCATAGCCGATTTCTGAACGCGCCCGGAAGACCCAGGTCTGGTTCTCGTTAAACGGCTGATAAAACTCGGTTTTCTGGTTCACTTTATAGAACGTGAGATCACTGCCGGGTACGGCAACATCCGTAGACAGGGACAAGCTGTAGCCATCGGTCGGCAGAACGCCCCGGTTCAACGTGCTGCGGCGCCAGGAAGCAAACAGGAAGTAGTTATTGAAATCGTTCCCTTCCTCTTCGATAAAGGTTCTCACTTCCTCGGAGGTGAACGACCCTGCCTTGACCTTGGAGAGGGTGTACCCGAGGCCGAAGTTCAGCCGGGTAATGTTATCCGTGGGATACCCGAAGGTGACCCGGCCGCCATACTCGTCAAGCAGGTAAGAGGAAATATCCTGCTCTTCAAAATCGGTTTCGCGGGCGAATACGCTGAAGCCCCGGCTTACGCCGTCCACTGTGTAATAGGGGTCGAGGTAGGAAAAGTTGGCACTTTTGATGGAATCGCTGACATTTACGCCGAAGGACACCCGTTTGCCACTGCCGAAGAAGTTGTTCTCGGACACGTTGGCCCCGAGAATAACGCCGGATGCCTGGGAGAAACCAACCGATGCAGAAAGACTGCCGGTGGCCTGCTCAGCTACGGAATAGTTCACGTCTACCAGATCATCGGTGCCGGGAACAGGAACCGTTTCCACATCGACGGTTTCAAAGAAACCGAGCCGCTCAAGGCGGGTCTTGGAAAACTCGATTCTGTCCGTGGAAGCCACACCGCCTTCCATTTGGGTCATTTCCTGGCGCAGCACGTCGTCTCTTGTTGAAACATTGCCGTCGAAATTGATGCGCCGGACATAGGCCCGCTTACCGGGTTCAACAAAGAAGGTTACTGACGCTGTGTCATCGTCGCCCGGCTCCGGTACTGCGTTTACATTGGCGAAGGCATAACCTTCACGGCCAAGGCGCCTGGACAGCGACTCTGAAATCGCCGTCATGCGGGAACGGGAAAATACGTCACCCTCTTCAATGGGGATAAGCTCGCGCAGTTCTTCCTCCCCAACGATGAGCTCGCCACGCAGATTGACGTCGGAAACCGTGTATTGGGGGCCCTCATTCAGTGAGATCGCAATGAACACCTGCTTCTTGTCAGGCGAAATGGACACCTGACTGGATTCAACATTGAAGTCGATATAGCCGCGATCAAGGTAGTAGGATCGCAGGGACTCCAGGTCGCCACTCAGGCGTTCGCGGGCGTATTTGTCGGAATTGGTGATGGAGTTCCACCAGCTGGTGGTTTCCAGCTCGAACAGGGACAGCAGGGTTTCGTCATCGAAGGCATCGTTACCGACAATGTTGATATGCTGAATGGCAGCCACTGTGCCTTCATTGATATCCAGCCTTATGGCAACCCGGTTACGGGGGAGATCTTCAGCGGTAGCCTTTACACGAGCGTTATAGCGCCCCTGACTGATGTAGGAGCGGAGTATCTCTAGCTCCAGCCGTTCGAGGGTGGCACGGCGAAACACCTGGCCTTCCTGCAGGCCGGCACCGGACAGCGCATCCATCAGCATGTCGGTTTCGATATTCTTGTTGCCCTCAATGTCGATGGAGGTGATGGATGGTCGCTCCTTCACGGTCAGGATCAGCAAACCACCGTCACGACTGGCCTCAATATCGGTAAACAGCCCGGTGCGAAACAGGTCCTTGATGGCGGAAGCGAGCTCAACCTCGTCAACAGGCTCCCCGATGGACACGGGAAACGCAGAGAATACCGTTCCTGCGGACACCCGCTGAAGGCCTTCTACCTCAATGTCGGATACGGTGAATTCATCAGCCAGAGCCGGTTTCATGGCGGAAGTGGCGATTGCCAAGCCTACAGCTAAACCCAGAAAAGAACGTCTCATTCAGTAATTTCGCCTGTTGATGCGCGTAAGGAGTTCGCAATTCTCACAACCGCATCAGGTCGTTGTAAAGTGCAAACACCATTAATGTGAGAATCATTGCCATACCAATGCGTAATCCAAAAGCCTGAGCCTGTTCGGAAAGCGGCTTTTTGCGGATGGCTTCGATGGTGTAGTAGACAATATGCCCACCATCCAGAACCGGTACTGGCAATAGATTCAGTACCCCAAGACTGACACTGAGGTAGGCAAGAAAACGTACAAAATCCTCGAAGCCGGAACTTACACTGGCTTCGGCTATCCTTGCAATGGTAATCGGGCCACTAAGGTTAGTGGGCGAGAGCAACCCGGTCACCATTTTTTTGATGGCAACCAGCGTTAACCGGGTGTCGCCCCAGGTTTCGGACATGGCATTGGGAATCGCTGCCAGGGGCCCGTAACTGACATCTCGCAACACTTCGTCCGGCCAGGTCACTTCATTGACGCCGGCCCCTACCAGCCCGGTAACGGTACCATCGTCGGCTTTGTTTTCGGCGGGCGTTACCACTATCTGCCGGGTGCTGCCGTCCCGCTCTACCGTAAGCTCCAGGGGTGTTTCAGGAGCTTCACGGATAAATGAAACCAGTTCGAACCAGTCAGAAACCGACTCCCCGTCCACTGCCACTACCCTGTCGCCGGATTTCAGACCAGCAGCATCCGCCCGTCCGCCTGCGACAATCTCGCCCAGTACAGCTGGCACATCCGGCCGCCAGGGTGTCACGCCAAATTCACCCAGCGGATTGGGATTTTCGTCATCAAGGCGCCAACCGTCCAGGGAGCCTGTCAGCGTGCCCCGGCTGCCATCCCTGGAGACATCAATGGTAATCTGGCCGAATTCACCGGTACGCTCCAGCAAACGCATGTTCACGTCCCGCCAGGAGGTCACACGATGGCCGTCAACTTCGTGGATTTCCATGCCGGACGCCAGCCCCACGCGGTCAGCAACACTGCCGTCATTGACTTCGCCAATGATGGGCGCGACGGTGGTGAAACCTACAACGCTGAGCAACCAGTAAGCGAAGATGGCGAACAGGAAGTTGGCAACGGGTCCCGCCGCCGCAATGGCAATGCGTTTCGATGGCGGCTTGGAGTTGAAAGCCAGATGCTTCTGGTCCTCAGGCACCGGGCCTTCTCGCTCGTCCAGCATCTTTACATAGCCACCGAGCGGAATGGCCGCCACAGCAAACTCGGTGCCCTGGCGGTCATACCAGGAAAATAGTGGCTTACCAAAACCCACCGAAAAACGCAGCACTTTCACCCCGCAGCGCCGGGCCACCCAGAAGTGACCGAACTCGTGGAGGGTTACCAGAATGCCCAGTGTCAGTACCAGCGCCAGTATGGTTTCAACTATCTGCATAGTGTTCTCTGTTGAATTGGATCAGCCCGCCTCTCGGGCCTGCCTGAATCAGACAGCCCGCCCGAGAATCTGTTCCCGGGCCAGCGAGCGCGCCTCGGCGTCCTTGGCAAAGATGGTATCGAAACTGTCAGCTGGCACAACCTCTGTGGCCGCCAGAGTGTGCTCAATGATAGAGGGAATATCCACAAACCTCACCTTGCCGGCGAGAAAGGCTGCCACTGCCTCTTCATTGGCCGCGTTCAGCACAGCCGGCGCCGTTCCTCCCTGCTGAAAAGCCTCGGCAGCGAGCCGGAGACAGGGAAAGCGATCAAGGTCCGGCCTTTCGAAGTTGAACTGCCCGACACGGAAAAGATCCAGCGGTGGCACACCGGCGTCGATCCGTTCAGGCCACGCCAGGCCATTGGCAATGGGTGTGCGCATATCGGGACTACCGAGCTGGGCAAGCACCGAGCCATCGGCGTATTCCACCATCGAGTGGATAATGCTTTCCGGGTGCACATGTACTTCAATCATGTCTGGCGTGGTGTTAAACAACCAGCAGGCCTCAATCAATTCAAGACCTTTGTTCATCAGTGTTGCTGAGTCTACGGAGATTTTCTGGCCCATAGACCAGTTGGGATGGGCACAGGCCTCAGCCGGCAACACATGACGGAGGGCTTCGGCCGAATGCGTGCGAAAGGGCCCGCCGGACGCCGTCAGCAAAATGCGGGTGATACCTGCACCGTGGGTATTCCGGATCTTGTCCGGGGGCATGCACTGGAAGATGGCATTATGTTCGCTGTCTATCGGCAACACTTCTGCGCCAGAGTCGGCGACGGCGTCCATAAACAGCTTGCCGGACATCACCAACGCTTCCTTGTTGGCCAACAGCACACGCTTGCCCGCCCGCACGGCTGCCAACGTGGGAGGCAGGCCGGCAGCACCAACGATAGCGGCCATCACAGTGTCTGCCTCGGGATCGGCAGCTACCCCGGCCAGCGCTTCAGTGCCACTGAGCACCGTTACCGCGGGCAAATGGGAAAGCGCCACAGTTAACGCCTGGGCGGCTTTCTGGTCAGCCATTACCGCATAGCGCGGGCGAAATTCATGACACAGCTCCGCCATGCTCTCAACGCTGGTGCTGGCAGTGAGAGCGTGCACGAAAAAACGATCCGGATGCCGGCGGACAACGTCCAGCGTATTCAGACCTATAGAGCCTGTTGCTCCCAGTACCGTTATCGAACGTTTCACAGAGATCACCATTGCCCTGTGGTCAGCCAGCCCATCAGCGTAATAATCAGTGCGAATACGGGAATGGCTGCCGTCAGGCTGTCGATCCTGTCCATTATGCCACCATGGCCCGGTAACAACTGGCTACTATCCTTGATGCCGCGAAATCGCTTGAGCATGCTTTCCAGTAAATCTCCCAGCACTGACACTAGGCCGGTCACCAGGCTTGCGATAACCAGCAGCAAAGATTGGCCAACCGTTGCCGAGGCCAGCATGCCGATAATGATGGCGAACACGGCAACAGCTACCAGGCCACCCCAGACACCGGCCCAGGACTTGCCCGGGCTGACGCGTGGCGCAAGCTTGGCCTTACCGAACGCACGGCCGGCGAAGTAGGCACCAATGTCGGCTACCCAAACCACACAGAAGACGTAGAGAATCACCAGGAGGTTGTTGGTGCTGTCGCCAAACTCGAAGCCGCCGGTGCGAATATGGTTGAGCCCCACCCAGGCGGGAACCAGCACCAGAAGGCCCATAATGGCTCTGGCTGCCACGCTGCCCCAGCGCTCGGACCCGCCCGGATAACTTCGCACCAGCAGAAAACACAGAATCCACCAGAATAGCGCCAGCCAGAGTACCGCCACGGCCGGCACATTCAACAGACCATAGAGCACCGCAGCAACTACCAGCGCATAGGCCACTCGGGCTGCCGGTGCCACAATACCGGACATGTTGGCCCACTCCCAGGCACCAAGGGTGATGATGCCACCGGTGAACAGGGCAAAGCCCAGGGGCGGCAGGAAGAAAATGCCGCCGATGGCAATAGGCGCCAGTATAAGCGCAGTGATAATACGGGTTTTAAGCACGGTATCGTTCGCTATCTTGTCGTTATTGTTCCGATGACACGCTGGCGATCTGGTCATCGGTCTGACCAAACCGGCGTTTCCGGCCCGCATACGCCTGTAGCGCCTGGCTCATTTCCTGTTCACGGAAATCCGGCCAGTAAACAGGAGAAAAGTACAACTCGGTGTAGGCCAGGTGCCAGAGCATGAAATTGCTGATGCGCTGCTCACCTGCCGTCCTGATCATCAGGTCGGGCATGGGAAGGTCGCCAATGGAGAGATGCTGCTGTATCAGGTCGTCAGTGATATCCGAAGGCGCCAACTCGCCCGTGCGAACCTTCTCGGCCACTTTGCGGCTGGCCTGGGTGATATCCCAGTGGCCACCGTAGTTTGCGGCTATGACCAGAGTCATCCGGGTATTATCACGGGTAAGCTCTTCGGCACGGTTCATGTGTTCCTGAAGGTTCGTACTGAAGGCCGAGCGGTCGCCGATAATGCGCAGGCAGATATCATTGCGATGGAGCTTTTTCACTTCCCGCTCCAGGGCAAACAGGAACAGGCGCATAAGGGCAGACACTTCGTCCTCGGGGCGTCGCCAGTTTTCACTGGAGAAAGCGAAAAGTGTCAGCACCTCCACCCCTTCCCGGGCACAGGTTTCCACCACGGATCTGACCGCTTTAACACCTGCCTTATGGCCGGCAACGCCTTTCAACCGCCGGGCTTTGGCCCAGCGGTTGTTTCCATCCATGATGATGGCCACATGCCGGGGCCGGCTACCAGCCGATACCGGAATCTGTGCGGATACACTTTCCGTCATGCAATCCCCTGTTCAGCCCACACCCGGCAGTACCGGTGGCACAGACTGATCACGTTGCTGAAATTGTCCAACTGCTCAGACAGCCATCAGGTCTTCTTCCTTGGCCTTTAGCTGCTTGTCGACCTCGGCGATATAGCGGTCGGTCAATTTCTGGATTTCGTCCTCACCGTAGCGCTCTTCGTCTTCGTTGATTTCCTTTTCTTTCAGCAGCTCTTTCAGCGTGCTGTTGGCATCACGGCGGGCGTTGCGGACGGAAACCTTGCCATGCTCCGCATCTGCGCGGGCCTGCTTGACCATTTCCTTACGGGTTTCTTCGGTCAGCATCGGCATGGGAATACGAATGACTTCACCGTTGTTCGAGGGGTTGAGGCCCAGATCCGACATCATGATGGCTTTTTCAATCTTCGGCAGCAGCGGCTTTTCCCAGGGCGAAACGGCCAATGTGCGGTTGTCTTCCACGTTCACACTCGCCACTTGTTTCAGCGGTGTCTCCTGGCCGTAATAATCAACCATTACACTATCCAGAATGGAGGGATGGGCACGACCGGTACGGATCTTGTTGAAAGCCGCGGTCAGGGACTCAAGGCTTTTCTTCATCTTCTTTTCGGCATCAGCTTTAATATCGTCAATCACTGCAGCATCCTCGGATTCGTTGTTCAGAATTACTTAATCAGGTTACTCAATTAATGTGCCTTCCGTTTCCCCGGTCACAATCCGGGTCAGCGCGCCAGCCCGGTTCATATCGAATACGCGAAGGGGCATACCGTGGTCCCGGGCAAGGCAGATGGCGGTCAGGTCCATCACACCCAGTTTCTTGTCCAGCACTTCATCGTAAGTGAGGTGTTCGTACTTTTCCGCCGTCGGGTCCTTGTATGGGTCCGCGGAATAAACACCGTCAACTTTTGTAGCTTTCAATACAGCATCGGCTTCAATCTCGATACCACGCAGACAAGCCGCTGAATCCGTTGTAAAAAACGGATTCCCTGTTCCAGCACAGAAAATCACCACGTCGCCGTCTTTGAGATCACGTACCGCGCGGCGGCGATCGTAATGCTCAACAATACCACTCATGGGGATAGCAGACATTACCCGGGTACGAATGTTGGAACGCTCAAGGGCATCACGCATGGCCAACCCGTTCATCACGGTTGCCAGCATTCCCATGTGGTCGCCCGTCACCCTGTCCATGCCGGCCGCATTCAGAGCAGCTCCGCGGAACAGGTTGCCCCCACCAATAACCAGGGCGACCTGGACACCAATACCAATCAGTGAGCCAATATCCAGCGCCATACGATCAAGCACTTTGGGGTCAATCCCGAAACCATGGTCGCCCACCAGGGCTTCGCCACTGAGCTTGAGCAGTACACGTTTGTATCTGGGCTGGGTATTGGACGACTTCGGCATGAGGATCCCCTTCTCTGTGTCTGGCTTGATGTCTGGCAGGACAAGCTTCTCAGGCTTGTATCTGACATACTCCTCAAAAAGGGGTATCTCAGATACAAGCCCGCCACGAGAGCCGGACTACTCCAGCCAACGTGGCAGACTCGAACGGTGCCTCAGCCTGGGCTTCGGCACCTGTCAGAAAGATCAGGACTTGCCAGTGCCAGCCGCAGCAGCGACCTCGGCAGCGAAATCCACTTCTTCCCTCTCAATACCTTCGCCAACTTCCAG
>JAWWAM010000054.1:0-10786 GCA_033721715.1 Marinobacter sp. | reverse complement strand
TATCCGGGAAAAAGCCCAGGAGAAAGTGTTTCACCAACTGGGTCGCTGGAAAAAACTGAAAAACAGCAAACCGGATCTGATCATCGGCGTTGGCGGCTGCGTGGCCAGCCAGGAAGGCCAGGCCATCATTGACCGGGCGCCTTATGTGGACATGGTCTTCGGTCCGCAAACCCTGCACCGCCTGCCGGATATGATTACCGAAGTGCGCGCCAAGGGTAATGGCGTGGGAGTGGTGGATGTGAGCTTCCCGGAAATCGAAAAGTTCGACAACCTGCCCGACCCGGGTGCCGACGGCCCTTCTGCGTTTGTTTCGATCATGGAAGGCTGCAGCAAGTACTGCACCTTCTGCGTAGTGCCTTACACTCGCGGCGAGGAAGTCAGCCGCCCGGTGGATGACGTTCTTGCGGAAGTGGCGCACCTGGCCGGCCAGGGCGTGCGGGAGGTAAACCTGTTGGGCCAGAACGTGAACGCTTACCGAGGTGAAACCCACGATGGCGACATCATGGACATGGCGGAGCTGGTCACCCTGATTGCCACCATCGACGGTATTGATCGCATCCGTTACACCACCTCGCACCCGGTGGAGTTCTCGGATTCACTGATCGAAGCCTATGAACAGGTACCAGAGCTCGTCAGCCACCTGCACTTACCGGTCCAGAGTGGTTCCGACCGCATTCTGGCAGCCATGAAGCGCGGCCACACGACCCTGGAGTACAAGTCCAAACTTCGCCGCCTGCGCAAGATTCGCCCGGATATCAGCTTCTCGTCGGACTTTATCGTTGGTTTCCCGGGGGAAACCGAGAAGGACTTTGAGGACACCATGAAGCTGATCAACGATATCGGCTTCGATATGTCCTTCAGCTTTGTCTTCAGCGCCCGGCCCGGCACTCCGGCGGCAGACCTGCCGGATGATACGCCGCTGGAAGTGAAGAAACAGCGCCTGAGCATTCTCCAGGACCGGCTGAATCAGAACGTGATGGACATCAGCCGCAAGATGGTAGGCACTACCCAGCGTATCCTGGTGACAGGGCTGTCCAAGAAGGACCCCGGCGAATACGCGGGCCGTACCGAGAACAACCGTATTGTGAATTTCCGGCATGAGAATCCGGAGGTGGTTGGGCATTTTATTGATGTGGAGATCCGGGAGGCTCTGCCTAACTCTCTGCGTGGTGTGCCTGTTAGTTTGGAGATGTTTTAGGGCTCGGCTCCTATCCGTCCGGGGTTAGGTGAATGGCGAGTGGTGGGGGCCTCCTCCCAAAAAACGCTACGAGTACATTCGTCTAATCCGACCTACTTGTATTTATGCTTGCGGGCCTGCAAATAGATTGAAAAGGGCGCTGGCCGGAGGGCCTTTCCAAAAACGTGGAGCGCCAGGGATGGCGCGACCGAGCCCTACACGGACGTATCCACGGGCGTTTTTTGGAAAGGCCCTCCGGCCAGCGTCCGAAAGCACCAATCATGAAATGCCTACTCCCTGAAATCTCGGGGAGTCATTAAAACGGAGCACTTTTGAAAGCAAACGACTCAAGACAATTTGACCTGCACCCCGTAGACCAGCACCGGCTGACCACGCTTTGCGGCCAGTTTGATGAGCATCTGAAGCACATCGAGCGGCGCATGAACGTAAAGATCGGCCGCCGTGGTCATCATTTCCGGGTGGAAGGGGAAACCGAACATGTGGCTGCGGCTACCGAAGTCATCCGGCACCTCTATCGGGAAACCGAGGCCAACGATGATATTTCGCCGGATATGGTTCACCTGTTTATCCGCGAGACCGGCTTCGAGCGGCTGGCGGAGGATGTGCCCTACAACGGCGCCGTTACGGTTATCAAAACCCCGAAGCTGCAGGCCAAGCCCCGGGGCGAGAACCAGCAGAAGTACGTGCATAACATCCGCACCCACGATGTCAACTTCGGCATTGGCCCGGCCGGTACCGGCAAGACCTGGCTGGCGGTTGCCTGCGCGGTTGAGGCGTTAAAGGATGAACAAGTCAAGCGCATCCTGCTGGTCAGGCCTGCCGTTGAAGCCGGTGAAAAACTCGGTTTCCTTCCCGGCGACCTGGCCCAGAAGGTGGATCCTTATCTTCGCCCCCTCTATGACGCGCTCTACGAAATGCTGGGCTTCGATCATGTCACCCGGCTGATCGAGAAAAGCGTGATCGAGATCGCGCCACTGGCATTCATGCGGGGCCGTACGCTCAACAATTCGTTTATCATTCTGGATGAAAGCCAGAACACCACCCGCGAGCAGATGAAGATGTTCCTGACACGGATTGGCTTTGGCTCAACTGCAGTCATTACCGGCGATACCACCCAGGTGGACCTGCCACGGGGCCAGAACTCTGGCCTGATCCATGCGGCGGGGGTGCTGAGCAAAGTGTCCGGTATCGGTTTCACCCGCTTCGAGTCTCGGGATGTAGTCCGTCACCCGCTGGTTCAGCGCATTGTTGAGGCCTATGATTCTCTGGACGATGGGAGTGCCACGGGCCAGTGAGTGAACTGACTGTAGATTTACAGCTGGCTCTTGAGGCACCGGGTATTCCGGCAGACGCCGACTTTGAGCGCTGGGCACAGGCAGCGTGGCTTGGCGAGGAGCCGTCAGAGGTGACCATACGTATCGTTGCCGGCGATGAGAGCGCCGGGCTGAACAGCCAGTATCGTGGGAAATCGGGGCCAACCAATGTCCTGTCCTTCCCATTTGAAGCGCCAGCCGGTATAACAGTCCCGTTGGCCGGTGATCTGATTATCTGCGCCCCGGTGGTCGAAAAAGAAGCTACCGAACAGCAGAAAACACTGGAAGAACACTGGGCCCATATGGTGGTGCACGGCATGTTGCACCTTCAGGGCTATGACCATATTGAGGAAAATGATGCCGAGGTCATGGAAGCCCTCGAGATCCGGTTGCTCGGGCAACTCGGGTTCAGCAATCCTTACGAGACAGAGGAAACGGAAAAAGACTCATGAACGACGATCAGTCGAGTCGCAGTCAGGGCAACAACAAGTCCTGGCTGGAGCGTATATCACAGGCCTTCTCCAGCGGGCCTGAGTCCGTAGAGGACGTGCTGGAAATCCTGCGGGACGCCGAGTCCCAGAACATCATCGATACCGATGCCATGAGCATCATCGAAGGTGCCATGCAGGTGATCGACATGCGGGTGGATGAAATCATGATTCCCCGCTCCCAGATGGTCACCGTCAAGGCATCCCAGGACCCGAAAGAGTTCCTGGGCGAAATCATTTCTTCTGCCCACAGCCGTTTCCCCGTCATTGGCGACAGCCAGGACGACGTGATCGGCGTGCTGCTTGCCAAGGACCTGCTTCCCCTGGCCCTGAATAACGACCTCAACTGGAACCGCATTCGCGAAATCCTGCGCCCACCTACTTTCGTGCCGGAAAGCAAGCGTCTGAACCAGTTGCTGAAAGAGTTCAAGGAAACCCGCAATCATATGGCCATTGTTGTGGATGAGTACGGCGGTACCGCAGGCCTGATCACCATCGAGGATGTATTGGAACAGATTGTGGGCGAGATTGAGGACGAACACGATTTCGACGAAGAAACCCACATCAAGGCCCGCGGTGATGGCACATACGCCGTCAAAGCAGTAACGCCGGTAGACGACTTCAACGAATTTTTTGAAACCGAACTGGACGAGGAGGAGTTCGACACCATCGGTGGTGTTGTCCTCAAGGAGTTCGGCCACCTGCCCAGACGGGGCGAGTCAGTGGAGTTTGGCGGGTTGCAGTTCACCATTGCCAATGCCGATAACCGGGTCATCCGTCTGCTGCAGGTAACGCGTGGTGATGACCAGTAACACAACATCCCCCACCCCCGTGCTGACATCACCGCTTTCTGAACAACCCTGGCTGCGCGCCGCGGCCCTTCTGGTCGCTGGCGCCCTGCAGACCCTGACGTTTTCACCGTTTAACTGGTGGTGGCTGGGGCCGGTTTCCGTTGCCCTGACTCTCCTCTGCTGTCTGCCGCTCGCTTCTCAGAAGCTTTTCCGGGCTGGCTGGCTTGTGGGACTCGGGCTATTCGGGAGCGGTGCCAGCTGGGTCTATATCAGCATCAGCGAGCACGGCAACACATCCATTCCGCTTGCCATTATTCTCACGGTCATCTTCGTGGCAGGTCTCGCCCTGTTCCACGGCCTGGCCTTCTGGGCCTGGGGCAAACTGGCCAAGGACAGCATTTTAAGGCGCCTGCTCCTGTTTCCGGCCGTGTGGATCCTCGGCGACTGGGTGCGAGGCTGGCTGCTGACCGGCTTTCCCTGGCTGTATCTGGGCACTGCACATGTGGACGGCCCTCTGGGCGGCTTCGCACCACTGGTGGGCGTCCATGGTGTTACTTTCCTGGTGACGGCGACCGGCGGTGCGGCCATCGCCTGCTGGTGGCTGGCCAGAAATACACGCTACGCCAGCGCTGCCATAGTCGCGGTTGTCGCACTGCTGCCCTGGCTTACCGGGCCGGCTGTATCGACTGCGCAATGGACGACGCTTGACGAAGAGCCCACCACATTCGCGGCCATGCAGGGCAATATCCCCCAGCAGATCAAGTGGGACCCGGATTTCTTGCGGGATCAGATTGTGGCCTACCTGGAATTGACGGAAGATCACTGGAACTCTGATCTTATTCTGTGGCCGGAAACCGCCATCCCCATCCCCCAGGACCAGGCCGGAAAGGTCATTGATCACATCGGTCAGGAGCTTGGGGAAAACAGTACGCTGATTACCGGCATTCCCTGGTATGGCTTCAGTGACAGCATTGAAGATTTCACCTTCCACAACAGCATCATGGCCATCGGCAGTGGTGGCGGCATCTACCACAAGCAGAAGCTGGTGCCTTTCGGTGAATACGTGCCGCTGCAACAGTGGCTGCGCGGAGTGATCGGTTTCTTTGACCTGCCCATGTCCAGCTTCAGCCCGGGGCCGTCCGATCAGGCTCCACTTGATGCCAATGGCACCAATATCATGCCGTTCATCTGCTACGAAGTGGCTTATCCTGATTTCGTTGCCCGCAACGCCAGCAATGCCGGCCTGTTACTTACCATCAGTAATGATGGCTGGTTCGGCGATTCCATCGGCCCGCTGCAACATCTGCAGATTGCTCGCATGCGGGCGCTGGAAACCGGGCGGTACATGCTGCGAGGCACCAACAACGGGGTAACGGCCATTATCGACCATAAGGGTCGGATTGCCGAGACCATTCCGCAGTTTGAGCGCGGGGTGCTGACTGGCGAAGTCTATTCCGCGCAAGGCAGCACGCCCTACATGCAGTCCGGTTCCTGGCCAGTGCTGACGCTGGCGGCGATTCTTATTGTGTTTGTGCGGGTGCGGGTGATTCCCAAGAACTGAGTAGCCTTGAGTTTTAGTGCCTGGCCACGGGGCGGGAGACCCTTTTCTTTGGAAAAAGAACTCGCTTCGCTCGGACACCTTTTTCTGGCAGAAAAGGGCCTCCCACCCCATGGCCGTTCTGACTCTGGGATTAAACCCGATCTACGCTGACCTGCCTCTATTCTGATTTACGAGGCCAGCGGCTCGTCACGCGTTCGTAGTAATGGGAGCCACAGGCCTCGCAGGGTTCCAGATGGCTGGTGGCTGTCAGGCAGCGCATGTGGCCGCAATTGAGGCACTTGAACATGCCGGCCGTTGCCACTTCGCCACTGATGTACTGGCTGGGTGCGTGTTTCTCGAGCTTCTGATTCAGCTCCAGGGTGTCGAGTTTTGTCTTGTCCGCCACCGAAAACAACATATCCGCAAGCTGATGCTCCACCAGGGAAATGTCCAACTGCAACCATTCCTTCAGGCCTTCGCCGGTTTCCTCCACAAAATGCAGCAGGTGTTCAAGGTCCCGCTGAAGGTAGGCGCCCAGAAGGTCTGCCTCCTCCCGGGTCATGTCTTCGAGTTCGTATTCAAATTCCACCGCCCGTTCGATTTCCTCTTGCAGGGTATCGCGGGTGGTTTCCTGCATTTCACTGAGCCGGGACTGGACTCGTTCCAGCATACGGTCATAGGCCGCAAGGGCCTTGCCTGAGAGGTGATTGCGTTCTGGTTCGGTCATGACAGCTCCTTTTACCGGGTTACAGGTGCAGCGCCGGGGTGTGGGTGGCCTTTGCGGGACACGCTGTAAATACGTCCGTGTAAGCTTGACTGCAGCATCCCTGCTGCAGACAGTCCCGCAAAGGCCACCCACACCCCGGCACCAGACCTTGGCAGTTGCCTGCTGGCCGGACTCCCAAGGTCCGGGTCAGAGCGGGTATGGCTGTTCAGGGATGTCAAAAACATGGATGTTTTCGTCAAGCGTACAGGGACGTATTCACAGCGTGCCCTGAACAGCCATACCCGCTCTGACCTTCACCATATCAATAAGTCTGGCACAGTATCGGGAATTTGGCAGACTACCTGTTAAGCCTTGTGTGCGTTAGAATGTCCGGCCGCTTCGCACATCTTTTCTGATACAGGGTAACTTTGGTAATGGCAGGAATGGACCAGCAATACAATCCCCGCGATGTTGAACAGCAAGCCCGCACCTACTGGGAAGAAAATAACACCTTCACGGTCAAGGAAGAGCTGGGCAAGCCCAAGTACTACTGCCTGTCCATGTTCCCCTACCCCAGCGGCAAGCTACACATGGGGCACGTTCGCAATTACACCATCGGCGATGTGATTTCCCGCTACCAGCGCATGCAGGGCAAAAACGTCATGCAGCCCATGGGCTGGGACGCCTTCGGCCTGCCCGCTGAAAACGCTGCCATTGCCAACAAAACTGCGCCGGCGAAGTGGACCCACGCCAATATTGCCTACATGAAAAACCAGCTCAAGCAACTGGGCTTCGGTTACGACTGGAACCGCGAGCTGGCCACCTGCAAGCCCGACTACTACCGCTGGGAACAGTGGTTCTTCGCCCGCCTTTACGAAAAAGGCCTGGTGTACAAAAAGATGTCGACCGTTAACTGGGACCCTGTGGACCAGACAGTGCTGGCCAACGAGCAGGTGGTGGACGGCAAAGGCTGGCGGTCCGGAGCCCCGGTTGAGCAGAAGAAGATTCCCCAGTGGTTTATCCGCATCACCGACTATGCCGAAGAACTGCTGAACGACCTTGATCAGCTGGATGACTGGCCCGAGCAGGTCAAGACCATGCAGCGGAACTGGATTGGCAAGTCCACCGGCACCGAGCTGACGTTTCCCCTCAAGGGCCGTGATGACGCACTGGATGTTTACACTACCCGCCCTGACACCCTGATGGGCGTGACCTATATGGCTGTAGCGGCCGAACACCCGATTGCCAGGGCGGCATCAGAGCGCTATCGGGAAGTCGCTGAATTTGTCGACCAGTGCCGTAACAGCAAAGTTGCCGAAGCTGACATGGCGACCATGGAAAAGAAAGGCATTGATACCGGCTACAAAGCGATTCATCCGCTGACACAGGAAGAAATTCCGGTCTACGTGGCCAACTTCGTGCTGATGGAATACGGTACTGGTGCGCTTATGGCGGTGCCCGCCCATGATGACCGGGATCACGAATTCGCCCTTAAATACCGACTACCGATCAAACAGGTTATTGCTCCTTCTGATAATCGCGAAATCGATGTGCAGGAAGAGGCGTTTACCGAGAAAGGTGTCCTGGTCTCTTCTGGCAAATACAATGGCCTGACCAGCGAAGAAGCGTTCGAGGCCATTGCCGGCTACCTGGAAGAGAGTGGCATCGGCAAGCGTACAGTCAACTACCGCCTCCGCGACTGGGGCGTTTCACGCCAGCGTTACTGGGGCGCCCCGATCCCGATGATGACACTGGAAGACGGCACAGAGCGCCCGGTGCCGGACGACCAGCTGCCGGTAACCCTGCCTGAGGATGTCACCATGGACGGTGTCCAGTCGCCGATCAAAGCCGATCCCGAGTGGGCAAAAACCACCTTTGAAGGCCAGCCCGCAACGCTGGAAACCGATACCTTCGACACCTTCATGGAGTCGTCCTGGTATTACGCCCGCTTCTGCAGCCCCAACTACGACAAGGGTATGCTGGACCCGGCGGCGGCCAACTACTGGCTGCCGGTCGACCAGTACATCGGAGGTATCGAGCACGCCATCCTTCACCTGCTGTACGCCCGATTCTTTCACAAACTGCTGCGGGACGTGGGCCTGGTAAACAGCTCCGAACCCTTCAATCGTCTGCTTTGCCAGGGCATGGTGCTGGCAGAGACCTACTACCGTGAAGACGGTAACGGCGGCAAGGTATGGATCTCCCCGGCAGACGTAATCACTGAAAAGGACGAGAAAGGCCAGGTTATCCGCGCGGTACACAAGGACGACGGCCAGCCGGTGGTGTCCGGCGGTGTAACCAAGATGTCCAAGTCCAAGAACAACGGCATTGACCCGCAGGCCATTATCGACGAGCACGGCGCCGACACCGTACGCCTGTTCATGATGTTTGCCGCGCCGCCGGAGCAGTCCCTTGAGTGGTCCGACAGTGGTGTGGAGGGGGCTTACCGCTTCCTCAAGCGCCTGTGGCGCATGGTCAGCGAACATACATCCAGCGCACCGGTTCCAGCTCTGGATAGCGCCAACCTCAACGAGGGCCAGCGCAATCTGCGTCGCAAGACTCACGAAACCATTGCCAAGGTCAGTGACGACATCAGCCGCCGACTGACATTCAACACTTCAATTGCGGCAGTCATGGAGCTCCTGAACGAGGTTGGCAAACTGGGCGATGATGAGCCACAGAGCCGGGCGGTACGCCAGGAAGCCCTTGATACCGCCGTGCTGATGCTGTCCCCCATCGCGCCCCATATCTGCCACAATCTGTGGTACGCCCTGGGACATGAAACCCCGGTTGTGGACGCCTCCTGGCCCACCGCCGACGAAGCTGCCATGGTTCGTAGCGAAATCCAGATCGTCCTCCAGGTAAACGGCAAGGTACGCGCCAAGGCAGATGTTCCGGCCAATATTGAAAAAGATGCCCTGGAAGCACTTGCTCTGGATAACGAAAATGTCGTTCGTTTTACCGAGGGCAAGACCGTTCGCAAAGTGATCGTGGTGCCGGGCAAGCTGGTTAATGTGGTGGCCAACTGATATGAACCTGATGGCGCGCTCCGTGATTCGTCCTATGATGGCAGCAGCTGTGTCTTTGCTGGTTGCAGGCTGCGGATTTCAGTTGCGGGGCGCGCCACCGGTTTCGTCGGCATTACAGCCACTGGCCGTAGACTGCGCTGAGAACGTCCCGGGCCAACTGTGTGATGCAGTTCGGGAGCAGCTGGAGCTGGGTCGGATTGACCTGAAACCTGCCGAAGAGGCGGACTTTGTGCTCAAAATCGGTAACTTCCGTCAGGAACGTCGGGCCAGTGCCATTACCCTCCGGGCAGCCGCCGCCGAATATACGCTACGCCACACGGTAGATATCGAGGTACTCACCTCCGATAGCATCCCGCTCATTGAACCAACCGATCTCAATAGCAGTGAGACCTATCGCTACGACGAATCAAACGTGCTTGCCAAACAACGGGAGGAAGAGGCACTGAGAGAGCAGCTCCATAATCGCCTGGCTCAGCAGATTATATTCCGCCTCGCGCCCATCACCGAAGATCGCATTGAACGGCTGAAACGGGAAGCCGATCAGGCACGCGAAGACGGCGCCGGGCCCTCGTCATGAAAACACAGGCGCACCAGCTTCCTCAGCTATTACAGAAAGGCCTCTCGCCGGTCTATCTGATCTCCGGCGACGAACCGTTGCTGGTTCAGGAATGCTGTGACCAGATACGCAAGGCCGCCCGCAAGGCCGGCTTCGAGGACCGCGTTACGTACCATGCAGACCAACAGCTGGACTGGAACAGGGTTGGTGAGGAATGCGGTGCACTGTCGTTATTTGCCGAAAAACGCCGTATCGAGATCCACCTGCCCACGGGCAAGCTTGGGGATGGCCGCGCGGTTATGGAAAGCGTGCTGCAGAATCCACCGGACGACATCATTCTGCTATTGATCAGTGCCCGCCTGGATGCCGCGGAAACCCGCCGTAAATGGTACAAGGAATTACAGAACAAAGGTGTTCACGTCCCATTATGGCCAATAGATTCTGACAAGTTCCCTGGCTGGCTTCAACAGAGGGCGCGGAACCATGGACTCAGCCTGACCCGTGGCGCCCTGGATATACTCGCTGAGCGTCTGGAAGGAAACCTGCTGGCGGCAAGCCAGGAACTGGACCGTCTGGCCTTGCTGGGATCGGGCACCACCATTAATGAAGAAACCATAGAGCAGGCTGTTCAGGACAGTTCCCGCTTTAATGGCTTTGAACTGGTCACGGAACTTCTCGCCGGCAGGGCCGCCCATGCCAGGAAGATCATTGGCGTGCTACAGCAGGAAGGTGAGAACCCGCTGGGTCTGCTGACAGTGTTGACCCGGGATCTCAACCTGACCATGGAACTGAATATCGCCGCTGCCAAACGTGAGAATACGGCCGGTTTTCTGAAAAAACGGGGGGTCTTCCAGCCCCAGCGTGCAAAGGCTGTGGAACAGGCAGCCAAGCGCCTCAACCGACGCCAACTCATGGCAGCTCTTGAGTTGTGCAGCGCCACCGACCGCGCCGCAAAAGGCTTTGACAGCCTCTCCCCCTGGCACCACCTGCAAGACATGATTACCCTGTTGGCCAGGCCAGCCTCATCCACATCAAGTCATTCGCAATCCCTTCCTTTCCCGCTTGACAGATTTTAACATTCGGTTGCATGGTATAGCGGTCAATCATCAAAGGAGGTGTGTGATATGGGTTTCCAGGACGAACTTAAGCAATTGTCGGAAAAGAT
>JAWWAM010000053.1:0-10966 GCA_033721715.1 Marinobacter sp. | reverse complement strand
TGACGGTCGCCCTGTAAACGGTGGTGATGGCGGTGATATTGCCGACCTGGCAGCCCTCCCGAACCTGTATATGACCCATGAAGTGAACGACTGGCTCGACGTGGGCTTTGGGCTACACGCTCCCTATGGACTGGCAGGTAATTATGAGAACGACTTTAAGGGCCGCTTTTTCGCTGACAAGACCGAGCTGACGGCCATCGCATTCAGCCCCTCCATCGCCGTCAATGATGGCAATGGTTTGTCCATAGGGGCGGGTGTCAACGTTATTTATGCCGAGGGCAAGCTTACCAAGTTTCAGGACTACAGTGGCACAGAGGCCCGCTTTGGCCTGCCCCCGGGAACCCTGGATGACGGGTACGCGGATGTTGACGGGGACGACGTTGCACTCACCTTTGCCTTCGGGATGCTGTGGGAGGTTTCCGAGCGAACGCAGTTTGGCATCTCTGCTCAGACCGGAGCCGAGCTGGAGCTTGATGGCAAGGCGGAAATCCGCAATTACCCCCAGGGCGGTCTCGGCCCGGGCGGCATCACATTCGAACAGTCCACAGTCACCGAAAAGGCGACAGTTCCCCTGGAAATTCCGGAAAGTATCACCTTTGGTGCCCGTCACCGGATAACCGATACGGTGACGCTGCTGGCAGGGGCAACCTGGGCGAAGTGGAGCCGCTTCGAGGCTCTGGACATCGTCAGCCGTGAGGATAACGGTCCGGTTTCTTCCCAGGCAGGGCCGGGATTGGGCGATGAGCGCCTGATTGCTCATGTATCTGAGAACTGGAAAGATACGTGGCAAGCCAATATCGGTGCTATCTGGCAAGCCACGCCAGAATGGGCGTTCAAGGCTGGCTATGCCTGGGACGAGTCGCCGGTGAACGACGATTTCCGTACCGCGCGAATTCCGTCAGGTGACCGTGACTGGTTGACCCTGGGTGCGCAGTATGCAGACGCCGGTTCCGGCTGGACGGTTGACGTAGCGGCTGGTGTGTTGCTGTTTGACGATCAGGACGTCGATGAGCAGAACTATGACGTCAACGATGAGCCGATGCCGGGTGCGGCGCGTTATCAGGGCACCTACGAACTCGATGCCTGGAGCGCCGGTGTCCAGGTCAGCAAATCGTTCTGATATTCCCTCCCCAGGGCTGACCGGCGTTATCGGTCAGCCGACCACCTGGCCACGATAGATTCGCTTGGATCGCTGTGGCCGGGGCGTTTCTCCCTCCGCGACGGCCTGGCCACGATAGGTTCGCTCGTAAGCTTCTTCATCGTCTTCTTCAGGCTCTGCCATTCTGAGGTGAGGCACCTGTTCGGTCAGTGTTGCCCATGTGCGGGAGAGTTGGCTGGAGCGCGTCTTGCGGGCGTAGTCTGCCAGTTGCTCTTCCAGGTGCTCTTCGGTGAGATGCAGTTTGACTCCGAATTCGGTGTGAATCAGACGTCGGCACTGGTGTACCAGTTTCAGCAGGCCGGGGTTCAATAGCCAGCTTCTTTGAGATGCCAGAGATGTCATGGTAACGGCCTCGGGAAAATGTGTCACAACCTGGCTCCTGCCCGGTGAGGCAGGAGCCGACACTGTGTTACCAAGCGAATTTCGTGCCGTCTTGTGAAGGGCGTGGTTACGCGGTCCGGTAGGCAGCCACTGGTCGCAAACAGGGCGTTTTTGTAGGGGAGCGCCCCAAAGCGGAGCGCAACAGGGTGAACTAGTGTGCTTCGTCCCAGTTGTTGCCGACCCCCGCTTCCACCAACAGCGGAACGTCCAGCGTCGCTGCGGCTGACATGCGCTGCTCCAGGCCTTCGCGAATCTTGTCCACGGCCGCCTCTCGCACTTCAAGGATCAGTTCGTCGTGCACCTGCAGGATCATCCGGGCATCATCCCCATGATTGTCCAGCAACCAGTCTTCCACGCTGACCATTGCCCGTTTGATAATATCGGCTGCGGTACCCTGCATGGGGGCGTTGATGGCGGTGCGCTCGGCGGCCTGTTGCATCTGTTTGTTGCGGGCATTGATCTCCGGCAGGTAAAGGCGGCGGCCAAACAGGGTTTCAACGTACCCGTCCTCGTGTGCCTGCTTGCGGATGTTGTCCATGTACCGCAGAACCCCGGGATAACGCTCGAAATAACGATCGATGTATTCCTGGGCCTGATTGCGGCCTACATCCAGCTGGCGGGCGAGGCCGAAGGCTGACATGCCGTAGATAAGTCCGAAGTTGATGGCTTTGGCGCTACGGCGCTGATCCGCAGAAACCTCCTCTACGGCGACACCAAACACTTCCGCCGCTGTTGCCCGGTGGATGTCCTCGCGCTTCTCGAAAGCAGTCAGCAGGCCCTTGTCGCCAGACAGGTGGGCCATGATCCGCAGTTCAATCTGGGAGTAGTCCGCCGCCACCAGTTTATAGCCCTCCGGCGCCACGAATGCCTGGCGAATACGGCGCCCCTGTTCGCTGCGGATGGGGATGTTCTGCAAATTGGGCTCTGACGATGACAGACGGCCGGTGGCCGTCACCGCCTGATGGTAGGAGGTGTGGATCCGGCCGGTGCGATGATGGATCAGCTCCGGCAGGGTGTCGGTATAGGTGGACTTGAGTTTGCTCAGGCTGCGATGTTCCAGGATCAGCCGGGGCAGGGCGTGTTCATGAGCCAGTTCCTGAAGTACCGGTTCAGCTGTGGAGGGCGCGCCTTTCGGGGTTTTCTTGACCACGGGCAGCCCCATCTTCTCGTAGAAGATGGTTTGTAGTTGCTTGGGGGACCCCAGGTTGAAGGCTTCACCGGCTTCTTCGTGGGCCTCCTTCTCAAGCTCTGCCATCCGCTCCGCCAGTTCCTGGCTGTGTTTGCGCAGAGTGCTGGCGCTGATCATGGCGCCCCTTTGCTCCATTCTGGAGAGCACAGGTACCAGTGGCAGGTCGATGTTTTCATACACCTCTCGGAGGCGGCCGGTTTTCTCCAGTTGCGGGCGCAGCACCTGGTGCAGGCGCAACGTGATATCAGCATCTTCGGCGGCGTAAGGGCCTGCCTGCTCCAGATCGATCTGGTTAAAGGTCAGTTGTTTGGCCCCTTTGCCGGCAATGGATTCGAAGGTGATGGTCTTCTCGCCCAGGTACTGCATGGCCAGCGAGTCCATGTCGTGACGTGAACCCACTGAATTGAGCACGTAGGACTCCAGCATGGTGTCTTCGGCAATGCCTTCCAGGCTGATGCCATGGTTGGCCAGTACGTTCTTGTCGTACTTGAGATTCTGGCCGAGTTTGGCTTTTTTCGGGTCCTCCAGCAGTGGTTTCAGCTGCTCCAGTACGCTCTCCCGCTCCAGTTGTTCCGGCGCACCCATATAATCATGGCCGAAAGGAACATAGACGGCTTCACCAGCTTCGATAGCAAAGGAGACGCCAACGACTTCCGCATCCATGTAGCGCAGGCTGGTGGTCTCAGTGTCGAAGGCAAACAAGGGGGCGTTGCGGAGTCGCTCAATCCACTCGTCGAGCTCCGCCTGGTCGGTGATCACGGAGTAGCTGGTTGTTGTCGGGGCGAGCTGGCTGCTGCTGTCAGTGTTGCCCGCTTCCTGATCGGCAGTGCTACGGCTTTCGCTGGCTTCCAGCTCTGCAATCCAGGAGCGCAGCTCGTACTCCCGGAACAGTTCAAGCAGAGCAGCGTCGTCCTGGTTTCTGAGCTCGAGGTCTTCCAGCCCGAACTCCAGGTCAACATCGGTTTTGATGGTGGCCAGTTCGCGGCTCAGGGGCAAGGTCTCTTTGGCATCCCGGAGGTACTCGCCGATCTTTCCCTTCACCTCATCGGCATGCTCGATAATGTCGTCCAGGTTATTCCAGGCCTGTAGCCACTTAACGGCGGTTTTCGGGCCGCACTTGTTTACCCCGGGGATGTTGTCTACCTTGTCGCCCACCAGCGCCAGGTAATCCACGATCTGTTCCGGTGCAATTCCGAATTTCTCCACCACACCCTCGCGGTCCATGCGCGTGTCTGTCATGGTATTGATCAGGGTAACGTGATCGCTCACCAGCTGAGCCATGTCTTTGTCGCCGGTTGAGACCACCACATCAATGCCTTTGCTGGTGGCTTCGTCTGCCAGGGTGCCGATGACGTCGTCGGCTTCCACCCCGCTGACAATCAGCAATGGCAGTCCCATGGCGCGAACCATGTCGTGAATCGGCTGGATCTGTACGGCCAGGTCGTCAGGCATCGGGGGCCGCGTCGCCTTGTAATCTTCGTACAGGTCATTGCGGAAGGTCTTGCCCTTGGCGTCGAACACCACCACCATTTTCGAGCCGGGAAAGTCCTGTTCAAGCTTCCGGATCATGCTGATAACACCCTTGATGGCGCCCGTTGGGTGACCTTTGCTGGTCATCAGGGGGGGCAGGGCGTGATAGGCGCGGAAAAGGTACGACGAACCGTCGACAAGAACCACGGGTGGAGTCTGTTGTTGTGTCATATCAAAACGGATCCGGATTCTGATTGAAGCGTTGAATGGCTTGTGCAACTCTGACAGTACGATGGCATTGGTTCGTAGTGTCAGGGCGACTTTGAGCGTCCTTAAACTGAATGGAAGAGTAACATGAAAATGAAGCGTATCGCCTGCTCGGGTCTTGTGTTGGGAGTGCTGTGGGGGCCTGTGGTGGCACAGGAAGGCATGGAGGACAGCGATGTTGTTCAGACACCCCGGGAACCATTAGTGGTTTCCGACTACCAGCCTTCTGCGGATGGGCCCCAGATCGTCATCCGCCCCGGTGATAATGAAGTGTTCTATGAATACCGGGTGAACGGTCAGCTCATGGAAATCAAGGTCGTACCGGAGGTGGGACCCGAGTACTACCTGGTACCTGCTGATGGCGGTGGCTGGATCCGTGAGAGTGACACCGACATGCTTGTACCCAGCTGGGTTATTTTCAGTTGGTAAGGGTTCAGATCAGGTCAACCACGACGGCGTCAGAGCGCCGGCTTTCGAGGCCGTTGCCATCAATCGTGGTGATACTGAACTCGTAAGCGCCGGGAGGGAATGTATCCAGCGGGTATTCCGTGCCGGCGCTGCCCGGCAATTGAATCACGCCAAATTTTTTCTCATGGCGCAGCCGGTAATAGATCCTATAGCCATTTATGTCACTTGAATAGAGACGGGACCCGTCTTCCCTGGCGAGAGGAGCTTCCCAGCGCAAGGCTTTGGGGGGCAAAGACTTTTTGCCAGTAGCGCCGGAATTCTTCCCAGACTGACCAAGCGTGTCGCGAAAAGAAGAGATGGCGTGATCAAGGCGTTTCGCCGATACCTCATTGGCTTCGCTGGAGGCTGCCCGCGAGGCTCCGGAGTCTTCCTGGCAGCCGGCCAGTCCCAACAGCAGCAGTCCCAATGCGAGCACTTTGCGGAATGGCGCCTTGCCAACAGCTCGCAGGTTGATTTTTTTTCCGTCCATGGTGTGTCTCTTCATGCGATAGTCGGCGCAAATTATGCCCAAACTGAAAAAATCATCAAGTGAGCAGTTGGCATATCGAAATAACGAAAAGAACCCGGTTTAGTATGAACATTCTAATTTTAAGCCGTAGTGTGGCTCCTGTAATCAAAAGTCGGTGCAGATTCGCTCACCGAGACGATGCAACTTTTTAACGCTATGCATCCATAACCTAAGGAGATCCATCATGGGTAAACTCAAGAGCTATCAGGAACAACTTCAGGACATCGTAGAGAAGGGTATCAATGCAGCTGAAGAGCAGCAGAAGAAGCTGGCTTCCAAGCCTTTCGAGTACGCTGAAAAGCTGGAATCCGAAGCCCGCGAATACAGTGTAAAGAACCTGCGTACCCGTTATTACGGTTACAGCGAAAACCTGTTTGACCAGTTGCGTAACCTGAACAGCCGTTTCGGTAGCTTCGCTGCCGATCTGGTGGCCAAGCTGGAAAAAGAAGCAGCGGAAGGTGCTGATGCCGTTTCCGACGCAGCGGACGAAGTGACCAGCGTTGCCCAGTCAACCAAGGCCACTGCCCAGGCCAAGAAGCCGGCTGCACGCAAAACTACAGCCCGCAAGAGCAATAGCACCAGCACGGCCAAAAAAGCTTCTGCCACTGCCTGATTTGCAGACGGAAGCGCCGTAAGCAAAAAAGGTCACCCGCTGAGGTGACCTTTTTTGTGTTCGGCCTGGTCAGACACCTGGCTGTTATTTCTCTGCTTCATCCGGGTCAAGCGGGACGGTTCTTTCCTTCCCCGTTATTTCCTCTAGCCGTTCGATATCCTGTTCAAACTGTTCCCGCAAGGCCTTGATGTCGGCGTTTTGAGAGGTGATTTCCCGTTCGATATCCCGGATCTGTGCCTCCAGTCGCCGTAACTTCTCAAGTGTGGCTTCCGGGATGTCGCGGCCAGAGCGTTCAAGATTTGCTGCCCGACTCTGCTCACTGTCCAATTGGCTGTCGATGACGGAAATATTGCCTCTTTTAAGCTGGTTCAGCCCCTGAAGCTCGCGGATTTTTCTGTGCATTGCACGTACCGCTTCGTCCGGGTGGCTGAAGCGTTCCAGAAGCTTGCGATCCTGTTCCCGCTGCCGTGCTTCCTCGGCCTGGCGCTTTTCTTCCGCTTCTCTGGCGGCTATTTCTTCTTCCGTGGGCTCCGGGTCAATCGTCTCAATGACGCGACCATTTTTGCTGAGGATATCGTAGCCTCTCTTGGAGGCTTCCTGGGGAATGGTGTTGCTGATGACAACCTGGCCGTTTTCATCCGTGTAACGGTACATCCTGGCTTCTGCAATGGTGGCTGCCATCAATGCGGCCGCGGCAGATACAGCGATTGAAAACCTGGTCAGACGGTTCATGGTGATGGACTGGTGCTCCGCTAAAAACGAGTTTTGTCAGCAAGAAGCATAACAAAAGCTGGGAGATAAACCATGCCCGGTTTCAGACGCCGTACTGATCCCGGTATGCTGCAACCTTCCGGGCATGGTCGTCGAAGCCGGGCATGTTTTTCAGGTAATCAAGCACCTGGTCGATAGTGATAATGCTGACCACCGGGATATCGAATTCCTTTTTCACTTCCTGTATTGCAGAGAGCTCGCCTGCGCCTCGTTCCCGTCGATCCAGGGCAATCAACACCCCGGCCGGGGTTGCGCCTGCTCCACGAATAATCTCGATGGACTCCCGGATAGCCGTGCCGGCAGTGATAACATCGTCAACAATCAGCACGTTGCCCTGCAACGGAGCGCCGACAATATTGCCGCCTTCACCGTGGTCCTTCTTCTCCTTGCGATTGAAGGCAAAGGGTTTGTTCTCGCCAGCCGCCGCCAGCGCCATTGCGGTTACGGTGGCCAACGGTATGCCCTTATAGGCAGGGCCGAAAATAATGTCATAATCCAGCCCGCTGCGTTGCAGGGCGGCGGCATAGGCCTTGCTTAACTCAAGCAGGTCCTCCCCGGTGTTGAACAGTCCTGCATTGAAAAAATAGGGGCTGGTGCGGCCGGATTTGAGCGTAAACTCGCCGAAACGGAGAACATTCCGGCGAATGGCAAATTCAATAAACTGTTGCTGATAGTCGTGCATGACAGGGCTTCTGGCGGGTGTGGATCTTTAATTAACGCGTAAAACCGGTATCATACACACAAACCGAATCAGGGAACACGTATGCGGGTAGTATCAATCAGCGTCAACGGCCTGGCCCAGGCTGTTGAAAAAGGTTTCTTTGAATGGCTGGCCAGGCAGGACGCTGACGTGGTCTGCGTTCAGGACCACCGCATGCGGGCCTACGAGATTGAGGACTACAACCTCATTCCGGAGGGCTACGAAGCCTACTTCATCGATGGCGAGCGGAACGAGGACGGCGGTGTCGGCATCTACACCCGTCATTTCCCCAAAGCCATCATGTACGGCTTTGCCAATGAGCAGGCCGATCGTGAAGGCCGCTTTATCCAGGCGGATTTCGACAAGGTGTCGGTTGCCTGTGTTCTCTCTCCGTGTGCCCTCGGGCGGGAAGAGGAGTTGATTGGCGACGACGACCTGACCGTGCTCGATCACAAGGACGACTTCATGGAGGCCTTCGGCCTCCATATGCAGAAAACCCTGCGCAAACGCCGTCAGTTTATCTTCTGTGCCAACCTGCAGACAGCTCACCACGTCACTGACGCCAGCCCTCTGTATCACAAGCTGGATTTCTCCGGCTTCCTGCCCCATGAACGGGCATGGCTGGACCGCCTGTTTGATGAAATGGGCTGTGTTGATGCGTTCCGTGATATCAACAAGCAGAGCAACCAGTTCACCTGGTGGCCAGAGCAGGCCGAGGGATCCCGCAAGAGCGCTGGCATCCGAGTGGACTATCAGCTTCTGACACCTGGTATCCGCAAGACCATCCAGGACGGCTGGATTGACGACAGCACACGCTTCTCCGATCATGCGCCGGTGATTATGGATTACGACATAGAGATTGGCTTTTGATTCGAGCGCACAGGGATGTGCTTGTAGCGTGTCCGGAAAAAAGATCCTCTCCGAACACGCGGGAAAGCAGCACCTTAAACGGCTAAAGCCGCCTTCTGCGCTTCAAACAACTGCGAAATACCCAATTTGGCCAGCTTGAGCATGCCATCGAGCTCTTCCTGCTCAAAAGGCGCACCCTCGGCCGTCCCCTGAATCTCGATGAATCCACCCTGGTCCGTCATGATCACATTCATGTCAGTCTCGGCTTCGGAGTCTTCCGGGTAATCCAGATCCAGAACCGGCGTACCTTTGTAAACACCCACAGAAAACGCCGCCACCATCTGCTTCAGCGGTGACTTCTTCAGCCGGCCTTCTTTGACCAGATGATTCAGGGCATCCACGAGCGCCACGCAGCCACCGGTAATAGCCGCTGTACGGGTGCCGCCGTCGGCCTGAATAACGTCACAGTCGATGGTGATGGAATGCTCACCCAGGGCGCTCAGGTCCACCGCGGCACGCAAGGAGCGGCCGATCAGACGCTGGATTTCTACGGTGCGGCCACCCTGTTTGCCCCGGGCCGCTTCCCGGCCCATACGGCTGCCTGTGGAGCGGGGTAGCATGCCGTATTCGGCAGTGATCCAGCCTTTGCCTTCTCCGCGCAGGAAAGGCGGAACCTTGTTTTCGATAGAGGCGGTGCAGATCACTTTGGTGTCGCCGAATTCCACCAGCACGGATCCTTCGGCGTGGCGGGTGTAGTGGCGCGTAATGCGAATATTTCTGGATTGTTCCGGCGTTCTTCCGCTCGGTCTCATAGTGATTCCTGGTATCAGTAGTGAGTGTCCGGGACACCAGTCCCGGTCGATTGCAATATCGAAAGATTGCGGAGTATAACACGCAGTTCGGGGCACCTGTTCGCTGTGCAGGCAGTGACCCTGCTAAACTGAAGTTCCTGCTACTTTGCAAACGCGGAGTCACCATGATCAGAAGTATGACGGCCTTTGCCCGCCAGGATACCCAGGAGGACTGGGGCACGCTCACCTGCGAGATTCGCACGGTCAACCATCGTTACCTGGAGCCGTCCTTCCGACTGCCCGAGGCACTCCGGGAGTTGGAGAACAGTTTCCGCGAACAGCTGCGTAAACAGCTGCGCCGGGGCAAGGTGGATGTAGCCATTCGCCTGCAGACGCAGGCAGCTGCTTCCCAGGGCTTCGAGATCGACGAGGATGTGGCCCATGCGGTGAACGAGGCGGCGAATCACATCAACAAGATGCTGGATAACCCGGCGCACATCAGTGCCCTGGACATTCTCAGGTGGCCCGGCGTGCTGGCCTCTACCGAACAGGATTACGGCCCGGCCCGCAAGGCAGCAGGAGAGCTGTTCGAGCGCACGGTAAGTGAGCTGGTAACGGTCAGGGAACGGGAAGGGGAGCGTTTACGTCCGTTGTTTGAAGACCGGCTGGCCACCATGGGCAAACTGGTCGACGAGGTGCGCGAGCGCATGCCAGAACTGATTCGTGCCCAAGAGGACCATCTGAAAAATCGCTTTGAGCAGGCGAAGGTGGAAATTGACCCGGACCGCATAGCCCAGGAAATGGTCATGCTGGCCCAGAAAAGCGACGTGGCCGAAGAGCTGGACCGGCTGGACGCCCACATCACTGAAGTCTCGGAAACCCTGCAGGGCGACGATGCCATTGGCCGGCGGCTGGATTTTCTGATGCAGGAGCTGAACCGCGAAGCCAACACCCTCAGCAGCAAAAGCATTGATGCCCGGGTGACCAGGGCCGCCGTCGACCTGAAAGTGCTTATCGAGCAGATGCGCGAACAGGTGCAGAACCTGGAGTAGATTGGCTGCGGTAATAGCGGTTCGTGTCTCCGGCTTGCAGGCAACCCGTGCAGAATGCCGGGCATGTGCTAACTTGACGATAGCAAAAACGTGTCCCTGGCAGCAGCCAGGTACATACCAATAACAAGCCACACGTTGTGCTGTACTGAAGTAACTGCCCATGACAAAGCTTTGTCGCTGCCTACTGGTGATTCTATTCTTCGGCCCTCTTCACGGGGTCGCCTCCGATCTGGATCGGCTCACCTTCATAACCGAGAACTACCCTCCCTACAATTACCTGGATGAAGGTGAGCTGAAGGGGTCGTCCGTCAGGATTCTGGAGGCCATGCTGCACCACTCCGGGGCCAATACGGACGCTACCGACATCCGGGTGCTGCCCTGGGCCAGGGGCTATGACACCACGTTGCTGACACCTGACACTGTCCTGTTTTCGACTACCCGTACCAGCGCTCGGGAGGACCTGTTCCAGTGGGTAGGGCCTCTGGCAGCGGGGCGCGTGGTGCTGCTGGCCAGGAAAGACAGCAATATCTCGATAGCCGACCTGAAGGCGCTGCAAAGCGGTAAGTTCAGTATGGTGGTCATCGGTGAGGACATAGGTGCCCAGAAATTGTTGGAAGCCGGCGTCAATCCTGCTCGCATGCACGCGGCGGTAAATAACGAGAGTGCGATGAACATGCTGGTTGCCAACCGGGTCAGCCTATGGGCCTACGGTGAGGATGTGGCGCACTGGTTGCTGAGGAAACACGGG
>JAWWAM010000052.1:0-11054 GCA_033721715.1 Marinobacter sp. | reverse complement strand
GGCTCTTTCAGGCCCAGACGCTTGCTCATGACATCCGCCAGCCAGACGCCGCCGGTACGAATACCGATCAATGCCGGGTCGGTGACTCCCCGCTCTTCCAGCTTCTTGCGCAAGCCCGCTTCCAGGTCATCAAGCAGCTGGGCCATATCAAGCAATGCAGTCATTTGAGTCCTCTCATACATCAGCCTGAGCCGGGTCAGGCAGAACGGGATTCCTGCTGATGAAACCAGGTTTCCAGAATCAGCACGGCGGCACGGTCATCGACGCCGTCGCGGCCAAAATCACGGCTGCCGCCGGCAGCCATGACGTCGCCCTTGGCCTCGAAACTGGTCAGGCGTTCGTCCACCATTTCCACTTCGACGTGAAAGCGACCGTGTAAACGTTTGCCGAATTTTCGAGCCCGGGCGCACATGTCGTTTTCGGTGTCGTCCATGTTCAGGGGCAGACCCACCAGAACACGGTCCGGCTTCCATTCTTCCAGCAGCCGACCAATCTGATCCCAGTCCGGAACCCCGTCCCGGGCTGGCAACATCGTCAGGGGTTTGCCGGTTCCGAGCAACTCCTGGCCGCTGGCGACACCGATCCGCCGGGTGCCGAAGTCGAATGCCAATACACGGCGATTTCCGGCATCAGGCATGACCCACAAACTCGCTGAGCTGGTTAAGGTCGATGCCGATCAGTTTCAGCACCGCCTGATAGCGATCCTCCCATGGCGTACGGAACAGGATATCGGGAGTAGCGGGGCAGGTCAGCCAGGCGTTGCTTGCCAGCTCGTCCTCCAGTTGCCCCTCACTCCAGCCCGCATAGCCCAGACATACGAGGTAGTTTTTCGGCCCTTTGCCAGCACCAATGTCAGAGAGGACATCCCGGGAAGTGGTCAGCAGCACATCATCGGCCACCCGGGCTGTATTCTGCCAACCGGCATCGGGGGTGTGCAGCACGAAGCCACGCTCAGGCTGCACCGGGCCACCACCGTATACGGGCACGTCCAGTTCGCCACCTTCCATATCAAGCTGTTCGAGGATTTCCCCGAGGTGAATATCCAGTGGATGGTTCACCGTCAGCCCAAGGGCACCTTCATCGGAGTGCTCGCACAGGTAAATCACCGCACCATGGAAACGGGGGTCCTGCAAGTAGGGAGAGGCCACCAGAAACTGGTGCCGCAAACTGTGTGGAGAGTGTTTCGATGCTGTCATCCTGATGTCAGCCCCCGCCGTTCGAATACCCAGGTACGGATAATTTCCAGTTCGTCGACATTCTCTCGCATATCTTCCGGGAAAGGCGCGAATGGCGCAGCCATTCTCACGATGCGAATAGCCGCATCATCGAGCACCGTACTGCCGGACGACTCGAGTATAGCCAATTCCTTTATCGAACCGTCTTTCTTCAGGGCAACGAGCATGCGCAGAGTGCCATAGATGCCCGCCTGCCTGGCCTCTTTAGGGTAGTTGATATTGCCCACCCGGGTCACCTTGCTGACCCAGTTCTGCACATACCAGGCGTTGGTGGATTTCAGGGTGGATGCCGCCGTAACACGCATCACACGGGGCTTCTTGGCATAGGCCTGCCGCTGCTGGTCAAACCTGGCCTCCAGGCTGGCAATTTCCAGGCTCCGCTCCATCAGGCTTTGCTTCTCCTTCACCGGCAACGGTTCTTCCGACTCCGGTTTCGCGGTATCCGGCTTTGACACCTGACGCTCGCTGGGTGCCTCTGTCTGCAATACCGGCTGCTCCTGTTGGCGAACCGGGTTTACCCGGGAAGGCGGCTCCGGCTGAACCTCGGCAACCTCCTGCTGGCTGAGCTCCGAGGGTTGCGGCGATGTCATTTCCACCGGTTCTTCCTCGGTACCACTGCCTTTCTGGCTGGTCTGGGCGAGGAAGTCGGCTTCGTCCTGATCGGTCTCGTCCTCAAACTGGGACAGGGTGATTTCCATGGTCTGAGCCGAGGAACGCGGAGACTCCGGCGCGAAGGTGATACCCAACACCACGATGGCATGGACCGCAAGCGCCATGAAGAGTGTGAAAGAAAACCGATCGAAATCGCTGACCTGCACTGCCATTCCTGAACTTTACCTCGGTTAGGCCCGGCTAGGGACCATTATTTAAGACGACGCTCGATGGCATCCAGCAACTGGCTGGAAATATCGATTCCGAATGCGGCATCAAGTTCCCGGATACAGGTGGGGCTGGTTACGTTGATCTCAGTCAGGTAGTCACCGATCACGTCGATACCGACAAAAATGAGCCCTTTCTCCTTGATGACCGGCGCTACCCGATCGCAGATCTCACGATCGCGGACGGTCAGTTCACGGCCCTCCCCGCGGCCACCGGCAGCCAGGTTCCCGCGATTTTCACCATGGGAGGGGATGCGCGCAAGTGCGTAGGGAACCGGCTCGCCGTCGATCAGCAGAATGCGCTTGTCACCCTGTTTGATTTCGGGAATGTATTTCTGTGCCATGGCCTGGTGGGCACCATGGTTGGTGAGGGTCTCTATGATCACGCCGAGATTGTCGTCATTTTCCTTCACGCGGAAAATTGAGCGTCCACCCATGCCATCCACCGGTTTCATGATGACGTCGCCATGCTCGGCGTAGAATTCCTTCAGCCGCTGGGCAGATCGGGTCACGATCAGCGGCGGGGTGCAGTCTTCGAACTGGGCAGCAAACAGCTTTTCGTTACAGTCACGAAGAGTCGATGCAGGATTGACCACCAGGGCGCCTTGTTGCTCGGCAATCTCCAGGATGAACGTGGCCATCAGGAATTCGCGGTCCACCGGCGGGTCCTGGCGCATCAGGATAACGTCCAGATCACCCAGCGCCCGGTCCTGGCTGCCGCCGAAGCTGTACCAGTCTTCCGGGTCCATATGCACGGTCAGGTCCCGGGTTCGTGCTCGGGCCTGCCCACCCTTCAGGTAAAGGTCCGGCAACTCCATATACTCGATTTGCCAGCCCCGTTTCTGGGCAGCCAACAGCATCGCCAGCGAGCTGTCTTTCTTGAAATGGATCTTCTCGATGGGGTCCATCACAATTCCGAGTCGGACTGTCATAATGCCTCGTCAGGTAAAAGGTTGAAAACACGAACCGGTCTGCAGAGCGCTGTCGGCAATAAGTGCTATGCTGAGAACACAGATGGTATTGTACCCGAGCCGCGAATGCATCCGGAGAAATCCCGTATCAATTACGTGACTTCCGGAGCAGAAGTACATTTGGTCACAAAGTTATACTTTTTATCCGGCCCTCAATACTCTATAAATGAGCGGGATTTATAGAACAACGTTAACGTTTGTGTTAAAACCCCCGGTTGAAAAATAACGACAGTCGCAGAGCGCAAGGCAGTTGGACAATGGATGACAACTTCGAGAATCTGAAGATTATGGTGATCGACGACAGCAAGACCATTCGTCGCACCGCTGAAACCCTCCTGAAGAAGGTCGGTTGCGAAGTCATTACGGCAACAGACGGCTTTGACGCTCTGGCGAAAATTGCCGATTCCCAGCCCAACATCATTTTCGTGGACATCATGATGCCCCGGCTGGACGGCTATCAGACCTGCGCACTCATCAAGAACAATTCCTCTTTCAAAAAGACGCCGGTTATCATGCTCTCCAGTAAAGACGGACTGTTCGACAAGGCCAAAGGCCGAATTGTTGGATCAGACCAGTACCTGACCAAACCGTTCAGCAAGGACGAGCTTCTTAACACTATTCGCCAGTACGTTCCCCAAGCGGAACAGTAAACCTGCTGAAGCAAAGAACTATTGAGGACACCATGGCCCGCATTCTGATTGTTGATGATTCCCCGACCGAGGTTAAAAAAATCTCGACCATTCTGGAAAAGCACAAGCACGAAGTGCTTACGGCCGATAACGGCGCAGACGGCGTTGCCAAGGCCCGCGCCGAAACTCCGGACCTGGTTCTGATGGACGTTGTCATGCCCGGCCTGAACGGCTTCCAGGCAACCCGCCAGCTGACCCGCGCCCCGGAAACCGCCTCCATCCCGGTGGTTATTGTAACCACCAAGGATCAGGAAACTGATCGTGTATGGGGTACTCGTCAGGGCGCCAAGGGCTACCTTGTAAAACCCGTCAACGAAGACGACCTGATCAAAACAATCAACAGCCTGATTGCCTGATCCCCAACCGTGGAGTAAGCATGTCCGCCCAGGCCGCCCCCTTTGCAGTACTGACGGATATCGCCCGACGCAGCCGGACAATGGCTGCCGGTCTGCCGGAACAACAGGAAGCCGTCGAACTCTGGAACGGGATCGGCTTTGTTCTGGCAGGCGAGCGCTACGTCGCGCCGATGGGTGAAGTTACCGAGATCCTCCATGTCCCCCGCTATACCCATATACCGGGGGTTCACCAGTTCATGTTGGGCGCCGCCAACGTGCGGGGCCGCCTCCTGCCACTGGTCGACCTTGCCGGTTTTTTCGAAATCCCCCGCTCCTCCCGCAGCCAGCGTGAACGCCGGGTGCTGGTTGTGGAACAGGGCGACGTGTTCAGTGGCCTGGTAGTCGACAGTGTCTCGGGCATGCAGTATTTCGCAGTGGACAGCTTCGTGGCATCGCCACAGGATGTGCCTGCAAACGTTCAGCCGTTTGTAAATGGCGGCTACGAGCGTAACGAGGAAGTCTGGAAAGTGTTTTCCGCCGCCGAACTGCTCGGGGACGAACGCTTCCTGGATGTAGCGCAATGGTAAGGGCGGTGACAACGGCAGGAACTCCTTCCCGCCTGCCCAACGCCCGCAGAAACAAACTTGCCAATATTATGAAGAGGCCGGGAGCCAGAAAATGAAGAATAGAGCCGGAAGACTCAGTATGGGACAGGGGGGCAACAAGCTCGTTGCCGGCCTGATCGCCGCACTGATCGCATTGACCGTCCTGCTCGTTGCAGTGCTGTTCATTATCAACAAGGACAGCCAAAACGACCAGGCCTACATCGCCCACGCTTCGGAGCTGCGGGTACTGTCACAGGAAATTGCAAAGAACGCGACCGAAGCAGCCGGCGGTACTCCCTCGGCCTTCGACGCACTGCGCCGTTCCCGTGACGAATTCGAGCGTCTGTGGGGCTATGTGGTTGATGGCAACCCGGATACCGGCCTGCCCCCAAGCGAGATTGCCCGGGAAAGCGGCGTGCAGGCCACCTGGCAGGAAGTACGGAACAACGCTGACAGCATCCTGTCCACCCGTGATGCTGTACTCGGGCTCCACGAAGTTGCCCGCACCCTGAACGAAACCATTCCACAGCTCCAGGTGGAATACGACGACATCGTTCAGATCCTGCTCGACAACAACGCGCCTGCCGAACAGATCGCCCTGGCCCAGCGCCAGTCACTGCTGGCAGAACGGATTGTACGGTCGGTCAACAACGTATTGTCCGGTGATGAAGACGCGGTTATCGCCGCTGACCGCTTTGGGCGGGACGCCAGCCTCTTCGGCCGCGTTCTCGACGGCCAGGTTAACGGCAACCCGGCCATGGGCATTTCCCAGGTTAACGACGAAGATGCCATCTACGGCCTTGAAGCCGTTGGTGAACTGTTCGAATTCGTATCCCAGAACGTAGACGCCATCCTTGAAGCCTCTCCCGACCTCTTCAAGGTTCGTACTGCGGCCAGCGATATTTTCTCGAACTCACAGGTTCTGCTGGATGAAATCTCTGTTCTGGCCGAGCGGTTTACCGGCCAGGCCGGCTCCCGGCTGATCAGCCCGACCCTCGCCTTCATCATCCTGGCCGCCATGGTGGGTATCGTTGTCATGATCGGCGTGGTTCTCTACCGCGAAGCCCAGGAGCGTCTTGCGACGACCCAGGAGCAGAACGAGCAGAACCAGAACGCGATCCTGCGACTGCTGGACGAACTGGCCGACCTGGCCGATGGTGACCTGACAACCGAGGCCACGGTAACCGAGGACTTCACCGGTGCCATCGCCGACTCTATCAACTACGCGATCGACCAGATGCGCGGACTGGTACAGGCGATTCGTGGTACGGCGGTACGGGTAGCGTCAGCCGCCCAGGAAACCCAGGCCACGGCCATGCATCTGGCGGATGCTTCCGAGCACCAGGCCCAGGAAATTGCCGGCGCCTCTGCAGCGGTCAACGAGATGGCGGTGTCCATCGACCAGGTATCCTCGAACGCTGCTGAATCCTCTGCGGTTGCGGAGCGGTCGGTTGCGATCGCGAAGAAAGGCGCGGAAGTGGTACAGAATACTATCCGCGGCATGGACAACATCCGTGAGCAGATCCAGGAAACCTCAAAACGGATCAAGCGTCTGGGTGAATCCTCCCAGGAAATCGGTGACATCGTATCCCTGATCAACGACATCGCCGACCAGACCAACATCCTGTCCCTGAACGCCGCCATCCAGGCCTCCATGGCCGGTGACGCTGGCCGGGGCTTCGCCGTAGTTGCTGACGAAGTTCAGCGCCTGGCGGAACGTTCCTCTGCGGCAACCAAGCAGATTGAAGCGCTGGTAAAGACGATCCAGTCGGACACCAACGAAGCGGTTATCTCCATGGAACACACCACCGCCGAGGTGGTCCGTGGTGCACGTCTGGCCCAGGACGCGGGTATCGCCCTCGAGGAAATCGAGAACGTTTCCATGTCTCTGGCGGAACTGATCCAGAACATCTCCAACGCTGCACGTCAGCAGTCGTCTTCTGCGGCTCATATTTCCAACACCATGAACGTTATCCAGGAAATCACCTCGCAGACTTCCTCCGGTACCAACGCGACTGCGAAGTCCATCGGTAACCTGGCAGAGATGGCGTCTGAACTGCGGTCCTCTGTTGCGGGCTTCACACTGCCCGAAGAAGAGTCGGCCGACCAGGAAGAAGAGGAAGACAGCGACGTTCCGGTGGTGAGCTGATTATTGCTCTGAGGCTGCTGACAGTTTATGGCTGAAACACGCAACCATCTGTCACCTGCCGACGGCATCTGGTCACTGCGCCGACTCCCCGACATGGACGAGGCGCAGTTCAGCCAGTGGCAGACACTGCTTGAGCACCGTACCGGTATTGCCCTGTCTTCCGGCCGCAAGTCGTTTCTCGAAACTAACCTCGGGATACGCATGCGGGAGATCGGATGCAGCAGCTACCAGGCCTACTACGAACAGATCGTATCTGGCCCGGATGCCGTTATGGAGTGGTCCACCCTGGTGGACCGGCTGACGGTGCAGGAAACCCGGTTTTTCCGGGATCCGGATGCGTTCAGGCTGGTGTCTGACTACGTGCTTACCCGGCCCCGCGAGGCGCTGAAGAAGCGCCCTCTGGAGGCCTGGAGTGTAGGTTGCTCCACCGGCGAGGAACCTTACACCCTGGCGATGCTGCTGAATGAGTGTATGGAAGGGTTGTCGCTGCAGCCATTGTTCGGGGTAACCGGCTCTGACATCAGCAAGCCAGCCATCGACAAGGCCCAGTCCGGCCTGTTCAGCGCACGCAAGCTGATGGGAATGGACGAAGCCATGAAGGCCAGGTACTTCCGGCCGGCAGAGCGGAACAACGTTGAAATTGTAAAAAGCATCCGGGAGCGGGTGTGTTTCACAAGGCTGAATGTGCTGGATCTGAAACACGCTCCCATGCACGGAATGAACATTATCTTCTGCCAGAATCTGCTGATTTATTTCCGGCGCTGGCGCCGGCGGGAAATCGTAAAACGGCTTGCAGAGCGGCTGGCGCCCGGGGGGTTGCTGGTCCTGGGCCAGGGAGAGCTGACCGACTGGCAGCCACCTGGCTTACAGAGGGTACCCTCGGAACATGTGCTGGCGTGGATCAAACGCCAGACTGACGAAGAATAACCGGAGTGGTTATGGGCAATCACCATGACAGCATCGCCCTGGACTGGGTTCGTGGCGAAATACAGGACACGTTGACCCAGGGTCAGCAGGCACTGGAAGCGTATGTCGAGAATCGTGACGACACAGCGCGCCTGCGCTTCTGCCTGAACTATCTCCACCAGGTTCACGGTACTCTGCAGATGGTTGAGCTTTACGGCGCAGCCCTGTTGACCGAGGAAATGGAGAAGCTCACCCAGGCCGTCCTGAACGAAACCGTCGCCAGTGTGGACGATGCGGTGGAAGTATTGATGCAGGCTATCCTGCAGCTTCCCCAGTACCTGGAACACCTTGCCAGCAGCAAGGATGATTTTCCCATGGTGCTGCTGCCGCTGCTGAATGATCTCCGGGCTGCCCGGGGCGAATCTCTGCTTTCCGATACCTCACTGTTCAAACCCGATCTGGCCCCCTCAAAGGTTGCCGCAGCGGCCAATGTCTCCCAGCGCCTGCAGGACCCGAAAGTTCTCGGCCATATCCGCAAGCTTCGCCAGATGTACCAGTTTGCTCTAGCCGGCGTGGTCCGCGAGGCAGACCTGGACGCGCATTTCGATTACATGCAGAAGGTTATCCAGCGGCTGATCCGTTTGTGCCAGAAAACCCCCCGGGGTCAGCTATGGAAAGCTGCAGGCGCCTTCGTGGAAACCCTTCAGGAGCACGTCAACCCGGTCAATACCGCCGTCAAGGCGCTGTTGCGCGAACTGGACGCGGAAATCCGACGCCTGACCGACGAGCATGTGGATATCCTGCAGCAGCAGGTACCGGAAGCGCTGCTCAAGCACCTGCTGTACTACGTCGCTCGTGCCCGGGAACTGAATACCCCGCTGGTACAGGAACTGCGCGACAATTACCGGCTGGAGCACGCCCTGCCCTCCGATGATGATGTCGACGCCGCCAAGACCCGCGTATCCGGTCCCGGCCGCGATGCCATTCACTCGGTGGTCAGCGCCCTGAACGAAGAGCTTGCCAAGCTCAAGGATCAGCTGGACCTGTTCGTACGGTCAGAGCTACGCCAGAACGACGAGCTCGAAGAGCTTTTGCCCGGCCTGCGCCAGGTAGCCAATACTCTGGCAGTGCTGGGACTTGGGATTCCCCGGAAGGTCGTTACCGAACAGCTTGAACTGGTGGAAAAGCTGTCGACGCAGTCTGAAGCAGTCGATGACGGTACCCTGATGGATATCGCCGGCGCCCTGCTGTATGTAGAAGCCAGCCTGGCCGGTCTCGACAGCGACCGGCAATCCGAGAGCAACCGTGCTGACGACGACCAGCAATCCGTTAATATGGGCTCGCGGGAACTGGGTGAAGCCAGTGGGGCCCTGCTGAGGGAGTCACGCAATACCCTCGAACAGGTCAAGACCGCCATCGTCAATTTCATCGCCTCGCAGTGGGAAACCGGCGAGATCGAGCATGTTCCCGGCTTGCTCCACAGCATTCGCGGCGGCCTGAGCCTGATTCCCCTGGACCGTGTTGCCGATATGCTGGCATCGGCCGAGCGCTACATCACCGATGTCTTGCTTGGTGGTAAACAGGTTCCTGACTGGAAGCAACTGGACACCCTGGCTGACGCCATCACCAGCATCGAATATTACCTGGAGCGGCTTGCTGAAGGCATCGAGGACAACGACAGTGTTCTCAGCGTGGCCGAAGCCAGCCTTGCCTCCCTTGGCTTCCCCGTTGGCCAGGAGCCCACCTGGCGGCATCCGTCGGAAGATGAAGTACCGGTGGTCGAGACCGAAACACCTGCAGCGTCAGGTTCAGGCGATGCCAAAGGTTCCGACGAAGAACTGCTCGATGACGAGATACTCGGGATCTTTGTCGAAGAAGCTGAAGAAGTACTGGAAACCATCAACGAGTTCTACCCTCGCCTGCGCCATAATCACGACGACCGCGAGGCATTGACCGAAGTTCGCCGTGCCTTCCATACCCTCAAAGGCAGCGGCCGGCTTGTAGGCGCGACCAGTATTGGTGAGCTGGCCTGGTCGGTGGAGAATCTTCTCAACCGGGTGATTGACCAGACGCTTCGTCCCAACGACGACCTGTTCAGCCTGATCGACGACGTTAACGGGCGGATTCCGGCACTTATCAACGATTTCCGTAGTGGCCACGCAGATGGTGACGTGGCAGAGCTTATCGAGCGTGCGGAAGCCATGTCCACCACCCGCAAAACCGACAGTGAGACCTCTGCTTCAGAACCCGCAGCGGAATCCGACAGCAGTGACTCCGGCACGCAAGCACCTGCAGAGAGCCCGGCAGAAACACCGACTGCCCTGGAGCCATCCGCTTCCGAAGAAAGCGCTGAAGACGACCTTATCGACGATGAAATCCTCGAGATCTTTATCGAGGAAGCCGGTGAGGTTCTGGACACGATCAGGGAATTTCTGCCCATGCTGCTACGGCAGCACGATGACCGTACCGCGCTGTCGGAAGTCCGACGGGCGTTCCACACCCTGAAGGGCAGTGGACGTATGGTTGGCGCGCTGGTGGTTGGCGAACTGGCGTGGTCTGTCGAAAACATGCTGAACCGCGTGATCGACGGCAGCATCTTCATGAACGACGACATAGCGAACCTGCTGGATGAAGTGACGGCCGTTCTCCCGGAACTGGTTGAAGACTTCGAGAAGCGTCGAGCGCCGTCCCGCGACACATCGGTGCTGGAAGCCCGTGCCAAGGCCCTTGCCAACGGCGAAATCCCCGATACCAGCACCATGCCGCCCTCAGAGCCGCAGGCTACTGCTGACGAGGAATCCTCGGCGGAGACACTGCAGACAGAGGACGACGAAGATACCGCCGTCGACCCGGTACTGCTGGACATCTTCGAAAGTGAGACCGAGACCCACCTGCAGACTCTGCAGGACTTCCTCCGTACCGCTGGTGACAAGGCCAGTGTTGCCTATACCGATGATCTTTCCCGCGCCCTTCATACCCTGAAAGGAAGCGCACATACCGCGGGTATCGGCCCGATCGCCGCTGTAATTACTCCGCTGGAACGATTTATAAAAGAATCCCGCGCCCAGAACAGGCGGGCAGATCAGGAAGTTGTCGGTTTGATTGGCGACGCCTGCCATTTCCTGACCCAGGGGCTGAGCCAGATCCGGGAGAACCCACAGGGAGACCTCCCCGGCACCGATAACTTCCTGGAAAGGCTGGAACAGGTCAGCAATGCCACATTGCGCAGCGCCCGTTCCCGTGATGATGAACAGGAAGAGGACAACCGGCCGCATCTGGTTCAGCT
>JAWWAM010000051.1:0-11151 GCA_033721715.1 Marinobacter sp. | reverse complement strand
GCCGAGCACAATGCCCGCATCAGGGACAAGCAATTCCCTCTGTTTGTGAAAGAGTTGTTGCTTGGTAATCACCCGCTTGTTCGCCAGATGCAGCGTGAAAGCCGCGACTTCCTGGTGGCAGACAGCCTGGGTGAGCTGGCCGGAAAAATGAACGCCCTGACCTGTTCCCATGACGTCGAGGCCGCCACACTCCAGGCCACCGCGGATGCCTTCGATGCCAACTTTGCCGCCGGAACCCAGCTTCACAACGACCCCCAGATCCGCCTCATCCAGCACGCCCGGGAATGGAAACCGGACCGCCTGCGCACCTGCAAACCGGCACCGCTGCAGAAGCCCGGCGCCGGGCCCTACATTGCCATTCGCATGCAGCTGATCACGCGCAAAAGCCTGGGTGGTCTGCAAACGGATCTGCAAAGCCGGGTGCTCGACGCCAGGGGTGTTCCCGTGGAGGGCCTATACTGCGTGGGAGAAGCTGCCGGCTTTGGCGGCGGTGGCGCTAACGGCAAACGCTCGCTTGAAGGCACCTTCCTGCCCGGCTGCATCATGACCGCCCGGGCAGCGGTGCGATCCATTGTTGCAGGAGGCTGATGCCCATGAACCCGAAGTTTGGTTACCCGGCCAGCGCAGAAGACTATCGCGAAAAAGCCCGCGCCCGCTTGCCCGGGTTCCTGTTCGATTACCTCGACGGCGGCGCGACCAACGAGCAAACCCTCCGTGCCAACGAAGCCGACTGGGCCAACATACACCTGCGCCAGCGGGTTCTGGTGAACGTTGATCAAGTGGATACCGCTGCCACCCTGGCCGGGCAGGCCTGTTCCATGCCGGTGGTGCTGGCGCCCCTGGGGCTGGCGGGCATGATGGCGCAGCGCGGTGAAGTACAGGCGGTCCGTGCCGCCAACGCTGCAGGCATTCCCTTCACCCTGTCCACCGTTGGCATTTGCCCGGTGGAAGAGGTACAGGCTGCCGCCACCGAGGCCGCCTGGTTCCAGCTCTACATGATTCGTGACCGTGACCGGGTCAAAGCCCTGCTGGAAAAAGCCTGGAACGCCGCTTGCCGCACATTGGTGTTTACCGTTGACTTGCCACTGCCGGGTATGCGCCATCGGGACTTCCGCAATGGCCTGGCCAGTACTGGCCCCCGTTCCAAACTACTGAAGATCCAGCAATTGCTGTCACGTCCGGGCTGGTTATGGAACGTCGCCGTGCGCGGTGGCCCTCTCAGCTTTGGCAACCTCAGTGATGCCGTACCGAATGCAAGCAACCTCGATGCGTTCAAAGAGTGGATTGATACCCAGTTTGATCCCACGGTCACCTGGGCAGACATTGAATGGATACGCGAACACTGGCAGGGCAAGTTGCTGCTGAAAGGCATCCTGGACGTAGAAGACGCCCAACAGGCTGTGCAGGTAGGAGCGGACGGCATCGTCGTATCCAACCACGGCGGCCGCCAGCTGGACGGCGTTGCCTCTGGCGCTGGCAAACTGCCGGCCATTGTCGACGCTGTCGGCTCGCAGACAGAAATCCTCGTGGATGGCGGCGTTCGCAGCGGTACGGATGTGTTTCGTGCCCTGGCACTGGGTGCCAGCGGCGTGATGATCGGCCGCCCCTGGGCGTACGCACTGGCCGGCGGCGGTGAAGCCGGGCTGACCAGATTGCTGGCAAGCTGGCAGCAGGAATTGCGGCTGGCCATGACCCTGACCGGCGTCACCCGAATTGCCGATATCGGCACCGACCAACTCGACAGACCCCAACAACCTGAATTCCCGAAGGCTGGAGAATAACAATGACAAACGGCGCACAAGCTCTGATGAAAACACTGGTGGATGCCGGTGTAGAAGTCTGCTTCAGCAACCCTGGCACCAGTGAAATGCACTTTGTGGCAGCCCTGGACGACGAACCCGGAATGCGTGCCGTGCTCGCGCTTTTTGAAGGCGTGGCCACCGGCGCCGCGGATGGCTATGCCCGCATGGCCGACAAGCCCGCTGCCACGTTGCTGCACCTGGGCTGCGGCCTGGGCAACGGGCTGGCGAACCTGCACAACGCCCGCAAAGGCAAGGTTCCGGTAGTGAACATCGTCGGCGATCACGCCACCTACCACGTGAAATACGATGCCCAGTTACAGTCGGATATCGAAACCGTGGCCCGCAACGTATCCCCGGGGTTTGTTCGCACGGCCAGGAGCACAGAAACACTGTGCCAGGACGCCGCCGAGGCCATCGCTGCGGCACGCACCGCACCTGGTCAGGTCGCCACCCTGATTCTGCCAGCGGATGTTTCCTGGGGGGAGGGCGGAGTGCCCAGTGCTCCACTGGCGCCACCCAAACCGGCACTTGCCGATGATGCCACCATTGAAGCCGTCGCCGCCGCCATTCGCTCCGGCAAGAAAACGGCCCTGCTGATGGGCGGGCATTCGTTACGGGAACCCAGCCTGCTGGCGGCGGCGAAGCTTGCCGCTCACAGCGGGGTCATACTGATGGCAGAAACCTTCCCGACCCGCATGGAACGGGGCGCCGGCATGCCACCGGTTGAGCGCCTGGCGTATCTGGCAGAACTGGCCACCGTGCAACTGACGGATATCGAACACCTCATCCTGGTCGATGCCAAGGCACCGGTTTCCTTCTTCGCCTATCCGGGCAAGCAAAGCTACCTGGTGCCGGATACCTGCGAGGTCCACACCCTCGTAGCGCCAGATCAGGACATCACCGGTAGCCTGAACAAGCTCAACGAAGCCCTCGGCGCCAGCCAGGCCGAACCCAGGCTGCAGCCAGCCAAAAGACCGGACAGGCCACGAGGAAAACTCACTGCCGAAAAGGTCTGCAAAGCGGTGGGTCACCTGATGCCGGACAACGCCATTATTGTGGACGAAGGCATTACCTCCAGCCTTATGCTCTCGGTAATGACTGAAGGCGCACCAAGGCACGACCTTATCACCCTTACCGGTGGTGCTATAGGCCAGGGCCTTCCCAACGCAGTGGGCGCTGCGGTTGCCTGCCCCGACCGGCCGGTACTGGCGCTGATCGGTGACGGCACCGCCATGTACACCATTCAGTCCCTGTGGACCATGGCCCGTGAGCAGCTCAACGTCACCACTGTTATCTTCAATAACGCCTCTTATTCGGTGCTGAGTATCGAGCTGGACCGGGTCGGGGCCGAACAGGCCGGAAGCAAGGCCAAAGCGCAGCTCGATCTGCGCGGCCCGGTGCTTAATTTCGCCGAAATGGCCCAGGGTATGGGCGTGCACGGGGTGAGAGTAGCTACCGCCGAAGATATGGCAAAAGCCATGGAATATGCCCTGAGCATGCCGGGCCCACACCTGATCGAAGTGATGATTCCGGAGTCACTGAGCGGCGTTAAACGCCGGATACTGCCGTGGATGCTACGTGCTCTGCCAAGCCTGCCGCTGTCGGTTACCCGGGCGTTGAAACGCAAACTGGCGCCGTAATAGCGCCGTTCGAGACGTGGTCGCCTGTCCTGACATCATTCCGGCCAGATGGGCGGCCACTCTCCGTTGCGCACCGCAAACCGCTCGATGGGCTCACTCTGGTACCCGCTGTTGTACCGCGCTCTCACGCTCGCATGTACCCAGGTTTTGATCTCGGTCAGAGGGGGTATCTCCCGCACCAGCTTTCCCAGTAAACGGTATTTACCCTTGTACTCGTCGTGCTGCTCGGCGGTGGCATGGGTGGTGGTGGGCAGAGTGTCTTTAAATACCAGGTGTTGTTTTTCTGCTTCTTTCGCCATCCACAGCAGGGGGATATCGGCCAGAATCTGGCCTTTCTTGTCCGGTCCATAGCCGCCACCTACATCGGAATGGGCGCCAGCGAACCACACTTGCTCGATATCGGTCCCGGCGCGGGGTTCCCAGAGGGTAGGTTCGAAGTCTTCCCGATGTTCATCCAGAGCCAGGGCGTGCCGTGCCGTCCTGATGTTACTGCCGATTTCGCGGTCGTAAAACAGGTCCTGGTCCTTGATCAGGCCGAAGAAGGTAAAAGGCAGGCCCAGGGCGCCGACGGTGTCCCAAACACCCACGAACTCGATCGGGGTGCGTTCTTCAACGGAGAACTGCTGCTTCCACTTCATGGCGTGGTCGCTGTTGGCCTTGTGCTTCTTGGTCTTATATAGCCTGAACGCGTTCTGGATCAGGTAAGCATTTTCCTTTCGCAGAATACTGCAGTTATTGATCATGCCGCACAGACTGCGGGCGGTGTAGGCGCCCCGGCTGAAGCCGAACAGGAAAATATGGTCGTCGGGTTCGTAGTTGTGCACCAGAAAGCGGTAGCCGTCCATGACGTTCTTTTCGAGACCGTGACCGGTGGCGCCAGCGAGGATCTCATCATGATAGGAGCCAATGCCCCAGTCGTAGAAAACCACCTGCTCAATGCCGTTACTGTCTGATGGACGAATGGCGCGGGCGAACTGCAGAACGTTGGTGGGAAAGTCCTCGCCAATGTTTACTTCGGGTCGGTTCCAGGTGCCGTCAAAGCAGATCGCGATGCGTTTCATTGCGTTGACCTTCCGTTATTGAGCCCTCCTTACTACTATAGCCAATCCCAAGGTTTGCGTATGAAACACCACCTCCGCCCGCAACTCCCCTCATCCTCTGCGCGCTGACTCGATGGCGGCTATGTCGATTTTTCCCATGGTCATCATGGCCTCGAATGCGCGCTTGGCGGTGGCAGGGTCAGGATCAGTAACCGCTTCGGTCAACGCCACCGGTGTGATCTGCCACGACAGGCCCCATTTGTCCCGGCACCAGCCGCAGGCGCTCTCCTCGCCGTCATTGCCGACAATTGCGTGCCAGTAGCGATCAGTTTCCTCCTGATCAACCGTGGCAACCTGGAATGAAAACGCCTCGGTATGCCTGAAGGCGGGGCCACCATTGAGGCCGAGGCAGGGGATGCCCAGCACCGTGAACTCCACCGTCAGTACATCGCCTTTTTTTCCGGCCGGGTAGTCACCAGGCGCGTGATGGACAGCATCAACGGATGAATCCGGGAAGGTCTCGGCATAAAATCGCGCAGCCTCTTCGGCATCGCCGTTGTACCAGAGACAAATGGTATTTTTTGGGTGTTTGCTCATCTCATTTCCCTCTTGTTGGTGTTCAACCATCTGCTAGTCGTCCGGGACACCTGGTAATCGACAGCGTGCTCCGGATCAGGTTGAAATCGACATTAGCGGCTATCCTTATACAACGACGTTTTCCATGAACAACACAATCCTGAACCCGGTTCTTTCATACCCCGCCTGAGTTACGAGGTGATTATGAGCACTAGGGAAAAACGCCCCCTTTACATACCTTATGCCGGCCCCAGCTTGCTGGAGATGCCACTGTTGAACAAGGGCAGTGCCTTCACGCAGGGGGAGCGCGTGGATTTCAACCTGATCGGACTGCTCCCGCAGAAGGTGGAGACCATCGAAGAGCAGGCGGAACGCGCCTACCGGCAATACCAGTTGTGCCAGACCGATCTCGACCGGCACATCACATTGCGAGCGATACAGGACGACAACGAGACCCTGTTCTACCGCCTGCTGGAAGATCATCTGGAAGAAATGCTTCCGATCATCTACACCCCGACCGTGGGTGAGGCCTGTGAAGAGTTCTCCAACATTTACCGCAACCATCGTGGTCTGTTTGTGTCCTGGCCCGACCGGGAGCATATGGACTACCTCCTTCGAAGCGCGACCAAGGAGAAAGTGAAAGTTATCGTCGTCACAGACGGTGAGCGTATTCTGGGCCTGGGGGACCAGGGCATTGGCGGCATGGGCATTCCCATCGGAAAGTTGTCCCTGTACACCGCCTGCGGTGGTATCAGCCCGGCCAACACACTGCCCATCATGCTGGATGTCGGCACCAATAATCAGGCTCTGCTGGATAACCCGAGGTACATGGGGTGGCGCCACAAGCGCATCGGCCAGAAAGAATACGATGCCTTTGTGGCACAGTTCCTGGAGGCTGTGAAGCGCCGCTGGCCCAATGTTCTGGTGCAGTTCGAGGACTTTGCCCAGAACAACGCGATGCGCCTGCTGAATCAATATCGGGAGACTGCCTGTTGCTTCAACGACGACATCCAGGGTACGGCTTCGGTTTGCCTTGCCACGTTGTTGGCCGCCTGTAAAACAAAGGAGGAGAAGGTCAGTGACCAGACGGTTGCCTTCCTCGGCGCAGGATCGGCCGGCTGCGGCATCGCGGAACAGATCATCGTGGCGATGACGAATGAAGGTTTGTCTGAGCGGGAAGCACGCGAACGCATCTATATGGTCGACCGTGACGGGCTGCTGACACGCGATATAAAAGGCCTGCAGGATTTCCAGTCGGCGCTTGCCCATGATCCGGCCCGCATAAAAGACTGGTCGGGCCGGGAACTGATTGATGTGGTGAAACAGGTAAAGCCCACGGTGCTGATTGGCGTATCCGGCCAGCAGGGACTGTTCACCGAGGACGTGATCAAAACAATGCATGCCGGCTGTTCGCAGCCGCTGGTGATGCCGCTATCGAACCCCACCTCCCGGGTGGAGGCCACGCCCGCCGACATTCTGGCCTGGACCAACGGTGACGCCCTGGTGGCTGCCGGCAGTCCGTTCAAACCGGTGGAGTTGAATGGCAAGACCTACCCCATAGCCCAGTGCAACAACGCCTATATCTTTCCGGGCATTGGCCTGGGAGTTATCGCCGCCGGTGCTTCACGGGTGACCGACACCATGTTGATGGCCGCCTCGGATGCCCTGGCGAGACAGGCCCCCATCGTCCAGCAGACCGGTGAGCGGTTGTTGCCGGACCTGGCCCGTATTCAGGAGATCAGCCGCAACATTGCCTTCGACGTGGCCAGGCAGGCACAGGAAGACGGTGTTGTTGCCCTGCGTTCTGATGAAGACACCATTCGCCGGACCATCGAACGCAATTTCTGGCGCCCGCAGTACCGGCGTTACCTCAGGCGCTCAATCTAAAGCCAGGTCAGCCCAATACTGATGATGATGCCGGTAATGATCAGCAGCATCAGGCAGTAACCCATAATGTCTTTGGCTTTCAGGCCGGCAATCGCCAGCACCGGCAAGGCCCAGAACGGCTGCAGCAGGTTGGTCCAGGCATCACCCCAGGCAACGGCCATGGCGATCCTGGGTATATCGGCTCCCAGTTCCTGGGCTGCTGGCAGCATAACCGGGGCCTGCACCGCCCACTGGCCGCCGCCGGAGGGTACAAAGATGTTCACCAGCCCGGCGCTGATAAAGCTCCAGAAGGGCAGGCTGTCCGCGCTCGCGATGGAAACGAAACCGCTGGAAATGCTGGCCGCCAGGCCAGAGGCAGTCATTACCCCCATTATGCCGGCGTAGAAAGGGAACTGGATAACAATCCCCGAACCGCCTTTTACGGCCTGGTTCAGGCTATCCAGCAGGCGCTTCGGAGTCTGGTGCAGGATGATCGCAAGGAACAGGAACATGAAGTTCACGATGTTCAGGTTCAGGCCGCCACCATCAATGAAATACTGGAAGATGAAGGCAATACCGCTGAACCCGATCAGCCACGACAGGGTCCGGCTGTGCTCTACGTGGTCTGCCGGGCGGTTGATGACAACGGCGGTGTCTGGCTCGTCATCCAGGACTTCCGGGTCCGCATACACGCTCTCTCTTTCTTCGGGGAGCATTAGCCGGTTCACCAACGGCACAATAATGAACAGGGCAATGACGATCGCCAGGTTGAAGAACGCGAAAATGGTGTCACCGGTACCAATAACACCAATCACATCTTCCGTGAAGTGGCCTTCGGTGGCGATGACCAGCGGAATGGATCCTGCCAGCCCGCCATGCCACACAATGAACCCGGAATACGCACTGGCGATCAGCAGCGGATAATGCACGCGGATCTGACGGGCCAGAGCCTTGGCGAACAAAGCACCAACCACCAGGCCAAAGCCCCAGTTGATCCAGCTGGCGACCAGTGCCACGAAAGTCACCAGAATGATCGCCTGCCCCGGTGTACTGGCGAGGGCAGCAATCCGGTTAAGAATACCGCGCACCAGTGGGGTACTGGCGAGCATAAAACCGGTGACCAGCACCAGCAGCATCTGCATGGAGAAAGTGAGCAGGTTCCAGAAGCCATCCCCCCACATTTCGATCACCGCCATCGGGCCATGGCCTTCAAAGACCATGGCCGCGATGAACGACAGCAAGGTGAGAATGATCACGAACAGGTAGGGGTCTGGCAGATACTTGTCCACCAGGCTGACCAGGGGTTTCGATGCCCTATCTAACATAGTGTTCTCCCTTGTTATTCTTGGGTTTAAACTATATTAGCAAGCATCTCAGAAAACGCATGGTCCTCTCCTGCACACTTACTGGCACTGCTCGAGGTCGGCGCTGATCATCCACTGAACCCCGAAGCGGTCCTTCACCATTCCGAAACGGTGTGCCCAGAAGGTCTGTTCAAACGGCATGATCACCGTGCCCTCTTTGGACAGGGCATTGAAAACCCGCTCGGACTGCTCAGTGTCGGCATAGTCGAGATGAACCTGGGCGCCCTGGGGTGGTTGATAGCAATCGCCTGCCATATCAGCTCCCATCAGCCGGCGGCCCCGGATATTGAGAGATGAGTGGACAATGCGATCATGCATCTCTGCCGGCACATCCTCTGCTGCAGGTGTTTCCCCATAGGTGATCATGGCTTCCAGATTGCCGGCCGTTAGCTCCGCATAGAATTCCATGGCTTCGCGGCAGTTACCGCCAAATGCCACGTGCACGTTCATCTCACGGGGCAGATTTCCGTGAGAGCGGTGTTTTTCAAGTGCAGCGCCGGGCGCGAAGTCCTCAAGCGTGTAGTACCGGCGCAGCTCCAGGGTGACATTGCCGCCGCCATCTTCCCGGGGCCATTGTTTTGCCCATGCTATGGCGTCTTCCAGCGAATCCGCTTCCAGCACGCTGTAACCGGCCAGTAGTTCGCTGGTTTGCTCGAACGGCCCCTGCAGCACTGTGGGCTCGCCATTGCGGAACTGAATCCGGCAGCCCTCGCTGGTTGGTCGCAAGCCATCGCCATCGATAAAAACCCCGGCCTGAGCCATGCGTTCGTTGTAGTCCGCCATGGCCTGCAGCATGTCTTCGCTGGGTAACAGACCCTTCTCGGTGTCTGAGTCGGCTTTGCGCATCAACATGTATTTCATAACGGTGATCTCCAGTGATTGTCGTTGTCTTCACTGGTAGGTCGTGCGGTGGCGGGGAAAATCGACAGCAGGAGTGAAAATTTTCGGACTCACTTCCGGGCCACCAAAAAAACCGATGCTTTATTCGGCTGCCACTCGTATTCGATACTGAAACCTGCGTTGCTCAGCATCGATACCAGTGTCTCCCGGGTAAAGCGATTTACAAACGGAGCAAGCCCCACCATCTGCATAGCCGGAATCAGCGCCCGCCAGAGAACCATGATATCGGCCACCAGCGCCGTACTGGAGACAAAAACGCCGCCGGGCCGTAGCACCTCGTAAACACGGCAAACGGTCGCTTCTGCGTTTTCCAATAAATGCAGGATGTTCAGCCCCAGTACGGCATCAAAGCTTTCCGGCTCCAGTTCAAGGCTCTCCAGCGTACCTTGTTGAAAGCGTACATTCTCAACGCCGGCGTCACGGGCCTTCTGGGAGGCTATTTCCAGCATATTGCCGGAGATGTCGGTGGCGAGAACCTCTTTCACGAAGGGGGCATGGGCAAGGGCCGTACTGCCAGTACCACAGCCGAATTCCAGTACCGACCAGTCTGGCCGGAAATACCCCTGAGTAAGGGACAGTTTTTTCTGATAGGTTTCCATATCCCGCACCGGGCTCTTGGCGTAGCGGCGTGCGGTTTTGTCCCAGAACGCTTTTGAGTCCTTCACCTGTCAGGTGCTCCTTGTGGGCCGCCAGCATGTTCTGAAAAATAACCCCATTCCGTTTTCTGCGCCAGAGTTCACAACCCGCCTCATAATCCTCAGGCCGGGATTCCCATCGCGGCGAAGGCTTCAGCAATGGTTATCGGAGCCGTGGGGCGGGCGTACATCGCCTTCAGGTAGCCCCGTAACCGCGGGGATCCCTCAAGCAGCTTCTCGGTATTCGCCCAGTCCAGCGTATACGCAGCGTTGAAGTCCGCTACGCTGATCTGGTCGCCGACCATGAACTCGCGCTCCGACATGTGCCGTTCAAGCACGGCCAGCATTTCCAGGCATTCCTGCTTTGCCAGCTCAACATCCTGCGGCAACTGCTTTTCTTTCGGGTAAAGGAAAGTATGCCGCGCGATGCGCCACAGAGGTTGCTCGATCTCGGTCACCAGGAAGAATATCCAGCGGTACATCTGGGCCCTGTCTTCCACCGACTCCGGTATCAGGCCCGCCTTGGGGTATTTCTCGGCCAGGTAAAGCTGGATTGCGGCTGATTCAGTTACCACGAGGTTGCCGTCGACCAACACCGGCACCCTGGCGGCCGGGTTGAGTGCAAGGAATTCCTGTTGGTAGTGCTCACCCTCCATGAGGTCTACCGGGTGCAGCTCGTACTCAAGGCCCAGCTCGTTAAGCAGCCAGATAGCGCGCAGGGCGCGGGTTGGGGGTGTTCCGTATAATTTCAGCATTTCCAGATCCTCCGATAGGCGGCACTGTTGGTTGCGCTACTCGTTATCTGGTCGAACTGGAACGTATGAAATCGACACCCCCTTCAGAATTTCTTCTGTGTTCAGTCCGTATGCAGCTCCCGAACCGCCTGTGCAAACAGCCCGGCAACCGGAAGGGTGGTGACCTGGTCTTGTCCATCCGGTGCCCGCTGCGGTGTCACGCTGTCTGTAATGAAAAGCTGATCCATGGCACCTGCGCGGTAAAGTTGCTCGGAACCTGGCCCGAACAGGGCATGGGTGATGACCCCGAACACTTTGGTGGCGCCCTTGTTCTTGCAGGCTTCGGCGGCGCGCAACAGGGTGGTGCCGCTTGCCACCATATCGTCGACGATGATCGCAATTCTACCTGTCATATCCCCGACGACGGCATCACCAGTGATTTCGTCGTCGGTTCGCCGTTTTTCCAGAAAAGCTGTGGGCGGCTGTTCGCCAGCGGTAGCCTCCCAGGCATCCCGGAACAGGTCCACGCGTTTGGTGCCACCGGCGTCAGGGGAAACAATAACAACCGGCTCACTGCCTACACGGTCTATGAGG
>JAWWAM010000050.1:0-11373 GCA_033721715.1 Marinobacter sp. | reverse complement strand
TTACAGTCAAACGCGGAATATGAGCTGATTGAGCGGATTCATGAAGCCAGATCGGAAGGGGTGGATTTCATCATTATCAACCCGGCGGCATTCACCCACACCAGTGTTGCACTGCGGGATGCCTTGCTGGCATCGGGCATTGCGTTTATTGAAGTACATCTTTCCAACGTGCATGCGCGGGAAGCTTTCCGCCATCACTCCTATTTTTCTGATATCGCCGAAGGCGTTATCTGCGGGCTGGGCAGTCAGGGGTACGACCTCGCACTCGAAGCTGCCCTGCAACGAATTCATCGATAGAACTGATTAAACGGGATCGGACTGACTATGGACATTCGCAAGATCAAGAAACTTATCGAGCTGCTGGAGGAATCCGACGTCGAGGAGCTGGAAATTCACGAAGGTGATGATTCCGTTCGCATTTCTCGCCGTCGTGAACAACTGGCTGCGCCGCAGTACATGGCTCAATACCCGTCTCCGGCACCCCAGCCCGGGGCGTACCCGCAGCCGTCCACACAGGCCCCCGATGAGCCCGCCAAGTCTGCGGAGCCCTCCGGCCATGCCGTAAAGTCGCCCATGGTAGGCACCTTCTACCGTTCGCCATCGCCCACGGCCAAGTCGTTCGTGGAAGTCGGACAGTCAGTGAAGGCCGGTGACGTGGTGTGCATTGTGGAAGCCATGAAGATGATGAACCAGATTGAGGCGGACAAGAGCGGTACCATCGCCGAGATCCTGGTAGAGAACGGGCAGCCGGTCGAGTTCGACCAGCCACTGATCATCATTTCCTGAACCCGGTGATACCCTCATGGCTATGTTAGAAAAAGTTCTGATCGCAAACCGCGGCGAGATCGCCCTGCGAATCCTGCGAGCATGCAAGGAGCTGGGCATCAAGACCGTTGCGGTCCACTCGCAGATTGACCGCGAGCTGATGCATGTACGCCTGGCGGATGAATCTGTCTGCATTGGCCCCAACAGCGCTACTGAAAGCTACCTGAACATCCCCGCAATCATCAGCGCAGCGGAAGTGACGGATTCCGTAGGCATTCATCCAGGTTATGGCTTCCTGGCTGAAAACGCGGACTTTGCCGAACAGGTCGAGAAAAGCGGGTTTCGCTTCATCGGCCCCAGGGCGGAAACCATTCGCCTGATGGGCAACAAGGTCTCGGCCATCAATTCCATGATCGAAGCCGGCGTTCCCACCGTCCCCGGGTCCGATGGCCCGATCACCGATGATGACGAGCGCACTCTGGAAGTGGCCAGGCGAATCGGCTACCCGGTGATTATCAAGGCAGCATCCGGTGGCGGTGGCCGCGGGATGCAGGTCGTCCACTCCGAAGCAGCGCTGCTGAAAAGCGTGCAAATCACCCAGAGCGAAGCCAAGAATACCTTTGGCGATGCCACGGTGTATCTCGAAAAATACCTGGAGCGACCCCGCCACGTGGAGGTCCAGGTTCTGGCGGACACCCACGGCAACGTGATTCATCTGGGCGACCGGGACTGTTCGATGCAGCGTCGGCACCAGAAAGTACTGGAAGAAGCGCCCGCACCGAACATCGACCCGGAAGCACGGGAACAAACACTGAAAGCCTGCGTCGATGCCTGCAAGAAAATCGGCTATGTGGGAGCCGGCACGTTCGAGTTCCTGTACCAGGATGGCGCGTTCTACTTCATTGAGATGAACACCCGGGTTCAGGTGGAGCACCCTGTGTCGGAGATGGTAACCGGCGTGGACATCGTTCGCGAGCAGCTGCGCATTGCCAGTGGCCTGCCCCTGCAATACACCCAGGACGACATCAAGATTTCCGGCCACGCACTGGAATGCCGTATCAATGCCGAGGACCCGAAAACCTTCGTGCCCAGTCCGGGCACGGTCAAGCACTTCCATGCCCCCGGAGGCAATGGCGTACGGGTAGACTCGCACCTGTACAGCGGCTACACGGTGCCGCCGTTCTACGACTCCATGGTGGCCAAGCTGATCACCTGGGGTGACGATCGTGAAATTGCCCGTCGCCGCATGAAGAATGCTCTGGACGAACTGGTGGTGGAAGGCATCAAGACCAATCAGGCGCTGCACCGGAAACTGGTACGCGATGGTGGCTTCAAACAGGTAGACTTCACCATTCACTATCTGGAAAAACTGATACGGGACTGACCCGTACAGTTGACTCGTCTACCCGACAGGACACCAACATGCCCTGGATACAATTACAGATCCCTGCTGATCCCGACAACGCGAATCAGCTTGAGGATCTGCTTATGGAGATGGGCGCCGAAGCCGTCTCCATGGAAGATGCCGCCGACCAGCCACTTTATGAGCCCGACCCCGGCACCACGCCGCTATGGCACCAGACCAGCGTAACCGGACTGTTCGGCTCGGAACGGGACATCGAAGAGCTTTGCGCCGCGGTCAAGGATGCCTGGCACCAGCAGACACAACAATCGCTGCCAGACATCGACGTCACCCTTGTGGAGGACAAGGACTGGGAGCGGGAGTGGATGGAGGACTTCAAGCCACTCCGTTTCGGCGAGCGACTATGGATCGTGCCCAGCTGGCACGACGCTCCCGATCCTCACGCGGCCAATCTGCTGCTGGATCCGGGGCTGGCCTTTGGCACTGGCACCCACCCCACCACGGCCCTTTGCCTGGAATGGCTGGACGGCCACGACGTTTCCTCATGCCAGGTGATCGACTATGGTTGTGGCTCGGGCATTCTCGGCCTTGCCGCCCTGTTGCTTGGTGCTGACCACGTCATCGGCGTGGACACCGATCCCCAGGCACTGGAAGCCAGCCGCGAGAATGCGCGCCGCAACCGGGTGGAAGAAGACCGGCTTGATCTGTTCCTGCCTGCGGATGAACCCGACGCGATGGCAGATATCATGCTGGCCAACATCCTTGCCCAGCCCCTGATCGGCCTGGCACCCAGGCTGGCTGCAATGGTCAGGCCCGGTGGCGATATCGTGTTATCCGGCATACTCTCCAACCAGGCCAGGGAAGTCATGGAAGCTTACGAACCCTGGTTTGTCATGGACGAACCGGAACAGCGTGAAGAGTGGATACGGCTCACAGGACGGCGCAACGAGAGGTGACGGAAACGGCTGAACCTACTAAACTCCGTGACTCGTAGCGACGTCGCTTACAGGAATGAAGCATGACCCAAAGCAGCCTGCAGACACGATGCCCGAAATGCGAAACCCGCTTTCGGGTAACCGACGCCCAGCTTAGCGTAGCCGGCGGCAAAGTGCGCTGCGGCAACTGCATGGCGGTGTTCAATGCGGTGGAACACCAGGTCAAAGGTGGTGGTACATCCCGCGCAGAAACCACGCCCCCTTCCCCAGTTACAGCAAAACAGGCGCCCCCATCAGAACAGAACTTTACCGCTGATGACGACCTGATTTTCGCCGATAATCCGGAAGAAGATGCCGCTGAAGGCCCCTACGCCGGTACCAAACTGACGTTTTCCGATGACGAACTGAGCGACAGTTTCCGTACCGTCAATGAAGCCAGGAGCGGCAGCTTCGAGAGCGAAGACGACGACAGCCAGGAAACAATAGACGAAAGCTGGGCGGAGGCGATGCTCTCTGACGATACACCGGCGCGCAAACCCGAGCCTGCCCCACAACCCGCTGAGGACCAGCCAGAGAAGCAGCCTGAGGAGCCGCCAGAGCCTCAGATATCCGGTTTTTCAGCCGAGAAGAAGGAAGAAGAACCCGCGGAAGAGCAAACACCATCGCAGCCCCGGCCCTCCAAGGCGCCCCCTGAACGGGAAGAACTGAGCCTGAAACAGGCCGACGAGCGAGAAGAATTCTTTGCTGACGAACCCATGACGGCTGCAAGCTCCCCCTACACCAATCTTCGCAGAGAACCTGTTTCCGTTGGTGGCAACGGCGGCGGCCGCCTCAGAACAGCGCTCTGGACTCTGGTGGTGCTGGCCCTGATCGGCGTACTGGCGGCACAGGTCACCTGGTTCCAGTTTGATCGCCTTTCTTCAATTCCTGAACTGCGACCCTTCTATGAGAAAGGCTGCGAGATCGCTGGTTGCGAGCTGAAGCCCCTGGTGAATGTTGACGCCATCCAGAGCCGCAAACTGGTGGTGAGAACAAACCCCGAGAACCGCAGCCAGTTGGTGGTCGACGCCGTTATCATAAACCGGGCGGCCTTCGAACAGCCTTTTCCGGCCATAGCCCTGACCTTCTCGAACCTGAATGGTGATGTGGTTGCCCAGAGCGTCTTCACACCAGACGAATACCTCGCTGGGGAAGGCCGGGACCTGGAGGCCATGCCCACGGATACACCGGTCAGAATCGTCATTAATATCCGCGACCCGGGAAGAGACGCAGTGAACTACAATATCGCCTTTCGCGCCAATTCCGAGTAAGCAAGTCCTCACTTGCCAAAGAGTGGGGACCGCCATCGAATTGCCTGAAAGTCAACCAGAAAGAACGAAAAATAATCAACTTTTTCATGACTTCGCCCCTTCAATAGCATCTCTCCCGGCGGTATCATTACCGCCCTTCGGATCAGAATCGGTTACTTATTGAGCAACCATTCAGGTCCGGCGTTCGCTTAACCCGCTGTGACACGGACTCAGATCATGCTGCCAACGGCAAAAATCGGGCCGTACACCCTGCCCAATCCTTTGATCGTTGCGCCCATGGCCGGTGTAACTGATCGACCCTTTCGCCTGCTCTGTCGGCGCATGGGTGCCGGGCTGGCAGTCTCTGAAATGGTCATTGCGGACAGCAAACTCTGGAACACGCGCAAGTCACGAACACGGATGAACCATCAGGGTGAGCCCGAGCCACGGTCGGTGCAGATTGCCGGCGGCGACCCTGACATGCTGGCCAATGCCGCCAGGCTGAATGCCGGGTTCGGCGCCCAGATCATCGATATCAATATGGGCTGCCCGGCCAAGAAGGTGTGCAACAAGGCCGCCGGCTCCGCGCTGATGAAGGATGAATCGCTGGTGCGGGAGATTCTGGAAGCCGTTGTGGCCGCCGTGGACATACCGGTAACCCTGAAGATGCGAACCGGATGGGACCGGGAGCACCGGAACGCACCACTGATTGCCCGTATGGCGGAAGATGCCGGGATTCAGGCTCTGGCAATCCATGGACGCACCCGAGCGGATGCGTACAAGGGCGAGGCGGAGTACGACACCATCGCCGAGGTTAAATCCCGGGTCGGAATTCCGGTGTTTGCCAACGGGGATATCACCTCACCAGAGCAGGCGAGGCATGTACTGAGCCACACCGGTGCCGATGGTTTGCTGATTGGGCGTGGCGCCCAGGGCAGGCCCTGGATTTTCCGGGAAATTCTGCATTTTCTGGAAACCGGCCGGCATTTGGCAGAACCGCCCATAGACGAGGTGGAACAGGTGCTTAGCGAACACCTTGAAGCGCTGCACGGCTTTTATGGCGAAACCATGGGCGTGCGCATCGCCAGAAAACATGTGGGCTGGTACCTGCAGTCCCACGACGAAGACAAACGATTCCGCAAACGCTTCAACGCCATCGACTGTGCGCTGGAGCAGAAAGACAGCATTCAACAGTACTTTGCAGGCTTACGAAATGGAGAGGTATTCGCAGCATGACGGCTGAGACTTTGGTTAATGACAATCTGACAGCACCCGCCAACGACGACATTCATCAGTTGCAGACGGTGAACAGCAGCGGCAACACAGTGACCCTGCGTGACAGCGTGGAAGTTGCCCTGAAAAACTATTTCGCGCAGCTTGATGGCGCCCCGGTTACCGAGGTCTACCAGCTGGTACTGTCCGAAGTTGAGGCACCGCTGCTCGAGCAGGTGATGAAATACACCCGTAACAACCAGACCAAGGCGTCGACCATGCTCGGCCTGAACCGAGGCACCCTTCGCAAGAAGCTTAAGCAGTACGGTCTGCTATAATCCAGCTACCCGATTGAAACGAGGGCCTCCCGGACAACATTCGCGAGGCCTTCATTCGTTCATACCCAGCAGAAATAAGTGACCCATGGCAAATCAGGCTAATACTCCCGTCCGTCGCGCGCTGATCAGCGTGTCTGATAAAACCGGCATCGTAGAATTTGGTCGAGCATTGACCGATCGCGGCATCGAACTGCTCTCCACCGGCGGCACCTTCCGGTTGTTGAAAGAAAACCAGGTTCCTGTCACCGAGGTCAGCGACCATACCGGCTTCCCGGAGATGATGGATGGTCGCGTCAAAACCCTCCACCCGAAAATCCATGGCGGCATTCTGGGCCGGCGCGGCACTGACGATGCGGTGATGACAGAGCACGGCATTGCCCCTATCGACATGGTCATTGTGAACCTCTACCCCTTTGAAGAAACCGTAGCGAAACCGGATTGCGACCTGGCAACGGCGATTGAAAACATCGATATCGGCGGGCCCACCATGGTTCGTGCAGCGGCAAAGAACCACAATGATGTCGCTATTGTGGTGAACACGTCGGATTACAGCCGGGTATTGAAAGAACTCGAGTCCAACGATGGCCAGTTGACCCACAAGACCCGTTTCGACCTTGCGGTGAAGGCTTTCGAGCATACGGCCGGCTACGATGGCGCGATTGCCAATTACCTGGGGGGACGCACCGCCGACAACGACAACGCGGATTTCCCCCGCACCTTCAACAGCCAGTTCGTGAAGGTTCAGGACATGCGCTATGGCGAAAACCCACACCAGCGGGCAGCTTTCTACACCGAGCGCCAGCCCCGGGAAGCCTGTATTGCCACCGCCAAACAGCTCCAGGGCAAGGAGCTCTCCTACAACAACGTGGCGGATACCGATGCGGCCCTTGAATGCGTCAAGCCGTTCGCCGACCCTGCCTGCGTTATCGTAAAGCACGCCAATCCCTGCGGTGTGGCCATTGGCGCGGATATCCGCCAGGCCTATGATCTGGCCTTTGCTACTGACCCGACTTCAGCCTTCGGCGGCATCATTGCCTTCAACCGTGAGCTGGACGCGGAAACCGCGAAAGCCATTATCGACCGCCAGTTCGTGGAAGTCATCATCGCCCCGACCGTAGCGCCGGAAGCATTGGAACTTGTGGCTGCCAAAAAGAACGTGCGTCTGCTGGCCTGCGGCGAATTCGATGGCGAGCGCGCCAGATCCATGGATTACAAACGCGTGACCGGCGGTCTGCTGGTGCAGGACCGGGATCTGGGCATGGTCGCCATGGAAGACGTGAAGGTCGTTACTGAGCGCCAGCCATCCGAGCAGGAACTGAATGACCTGCTGTTCGCCTGGGAAGTGGCCAAGTATGTGAAATCCAATGCTATCGTGTACGCCAAGGCCGGCCGCACCATTGGCGTAGGCGCTGGCCAGATGAGCCGGGTCTACAGCGCAAAAATTGCCGGCATCAAGGCCGCCGACGAAGGCCTTGAGGTGAAGGGCTCGGTCATGGCTTCCGATGCGTTCTTCCCGTTCCGGGATGGCATCGACGCCGCCGCTGAAGCGGGCATTACTGCCGTGATCCAGCCAGGTGGTTCCATGCGCGATCAGGAAGTGATCGACGCGGCGAATGAACATGGCATTGCCATGGTCTTTACCGGTATGCGTCATTTCAGGCACTAATCCGACAGACAGGAACCGACCATGAACATTCTAGTTATAGGCTCCGGCGGCCGCGAACACGCCCTCGCCTGGAAAGCCGCCCAGTCCCCGGATGCAGACCGGGTGTTTGTCGCACCTGGCAATGCCGGCACCGCTCGCGAGCCGGGCCTGGAAAACATCAACATCGACGTGATGGACCTCAAGGGCCTGGCGGATTTTGCCGCCGCCAACAACGTTGGGCTTACGATTGTAGGGCCGGAGGCTCCCCTGGTGGCCGGCATTGTGGACCTGTTTGAGGAGCGTGGCCTGAGGGTGTTCGGCCCCAGTGCCGGCGCAGCTCAACTGGAGGGTTCCAAGGCCTTCACCAAAGACTTCCTGGAACGTCAGAAAATTCCCACGGCGGCTTACGGCAACTTCACGGACGTCGATGAGGCGCTGGAGTACGTGCGCAAGCAAGGGGCCCCTATCGTCGTCAAAGCCGACGGCCTGGCCGCCGGTAAGGGCGTCATCGTAGCGATGACCCTGGAGGAGGCAGAGGACGCCATTCGCGATATGCTGGCCGGAAATGCATTTGGTGATGCGGGCAGCCGGGTGGTCGTCGAAGAGTTCCTGGAAGGCGAGGAAGCCAGCTTCATCGTGATGGTAGATGGTGAGCATGTGTTGCCAATGGCCACCTCCCAGGACCACAAGCGCGTAGGCGACGGTGATACCGGTCCCAATACCGGCGGCATGGGCGCCTACTCTCCGGCCCCTGTCGTCACCGCAGATGTCCACAAGCGCATCATGGATGAAGTCATCTATCCGACGGTTCGCGGTATGGCCGCAGAAGGCCATCCTTATAAAGGCTTTCTCTACGCCGGCCTGATGATCGACGCCCAGGGCGCCCCCAAGGTGATCGAGTTCAACTGCCGCTTTGGCGATCCCGAGACCCAGCCCATCATGCTGCGGATGAAATCCGATCTGGTTGAGCTCTGCGGCGCAGCTATCGACGGCAAACTTGACCATTGCAGCTCAGACTGGGACGACCGCCCGGCCGTTGGCATTGTGCTGGCAGCAGGTGGCTATCCCGGCAGCTACAACAAAGGGGATGTTATTACCGGGCTTCCAGAGACAGAAACCGACGGTGAGAAAGTATTCCATGCCGGTACCCGGCTTAACGGCGAGCAGGCTCTTACCAACGGTGGCCGCGTACTTTGTGCAACGGCCCTTGGAAAAACCGTTACTGAAGCCCAGCAGCGCGCCTACAGGGTCGCCGCAGGCATCCAGTGGGAAGGGGCTTTCTTCCGCAAGGATATAGCCTATCGGGCTATCGCCCGGGAAAACTCTGGCAGGACCTGATGCCAGAACACCCCTAGAAAAAGCCCGGTCTCGCCGGGCTTTTTTGATGAATGAACGCGGGCAGCGAGTCAGGCAACCAGAATACGCTCAAGCGCCTCACGAATACCCTCGGGAAGCGTAACCGCACGATCCTGTTCACGGTCAACAAACACGTGGACCACCTCACCGAGCGCCACCGGGTCCGTCTCGCCGTTCCTGAACAGCCCCAGCTCGTAGGTTACCGAGCTGTTCCCCATCCTGACCACCCTGAGCCCGGCGTCCAGGGCATCCGGATAGGCCACCGGTTTTTTGAACTGACAGCTGGAACTGACCACGTATCCCACCACCGGTGAATTATTGATATCCAGCCCACCAACCTCAATCAGGTACCGGTTAATGGTTGTATCAAAGTAGGAGTAGTAGGTCACGTTGTTCACGTGGCCGTAGATATCGTTATCCATCCATCGGGTAGTGATGGGGTACAGAACACCAAATTCATGTCGTTGCACAGATTTCTCCGTTTTCCAGCTTGGTTGCTCCAGGGCCTATTCGAACAGTACTACCTGGCGGACGGCTTTGCCGGAAGCCAGTTTCTCGAACCCTTCATTGATCTCATCCAACCTCAGGGTATCGCTAAGCAATTTGTCCACCGGCAGTTTGCCCTGACGGAACAGGGTGACATAGCGGGCAAGATCACGAACGGGCACACAACTGCCCACGTAGCTGCCCTTAAGGGTGCGCTCCTCTGCCACCAGACTCACCTGCTGGATGGACACCTTCTTTTCCGGATGTGCCAGACCGCCGGTGACCGTGGTGCCGCCACGGCGAGTGATCTGATAGGCAAATTCCAGCGCCTTTTCAGATCCGGCCATCTCGATTGCACAATCAACCCCGCCATTGGTCAGTGCCCTGATTCTTTCCACACAACCCTCCTCACTCGAGTTGAAGGCATGAGTGGCGCCAAGCTCTCTGGCCAGAGCCAGTTTGCTGTCATCCAGATCAATGGCAATCACCTCGCCGGCGCCGGCCACCAGTGCTCCCAGCACACTGTTCAGCCCGACACCACCCAGGCCGATGACGGCGACGGTCTGGCCGGCCTTGATATCAGCGGAGTTGATCGCCGCACCCACGCCGGTCAATACCGCGCAACCAAACAGGGCCGCGTGGTGAAAAGGCAGGTCGGCATCAACCTTGACCAGCGAATCCCGCGAAACTACCGCGTGGTCTGCAAACGCAGATACCCCGAGATGGTGGTTGATCGGGGTGCCGTCCGCCCGATGAAGCCGATGCTCACCACTGATCAGGGTACCGGCGTTGTTGGTTTTTGCCGCCGGCTCGCACAGGGCCGGACGTCCTTCCGCGCAAGGTGCACAGTGCCCGCAGCTGGGCACGAACACTGCAACCACATGATCCCCCGGTTTCAGGTCGCGAACGCCGTTGCCAACAGCCTGAACGATGCCTGCGGCTTCGTGGCCCAGGGCCATAGGCACCGGCCGGGGCCGATTTCCATCAATAACGGAGAGATCGGAATGACAAAGGCCAGCGGCCTTGATCTGCACCAGCACTTCATTGTCACCAGGTGGCGACAGTTCCAGCTCTTCAATTGCCAGGGGGCTGGTCTCCTGGTATGGACGTTGCGCCCCGATGGCTTGCAAAACTGCGGCTCGAATTTTCATGACGACAACCTCGTGATGGTTACTGACAAACGCTGAATAGAGTAGATGCTTTGATGCGTTTCACAAAGCGGCCCAGCGGGATCCTTGACCGGGTCCGTTTTTGGGGTAGTGTAAGCGCTGTCGCAAACAGACGTTTGAATCCCTTCCGCAAGGAGCACACCCTGAATGAAAACAAGTCCCGCTCTCCCCGTTATTGCGCTGCTGATCAGCACGCTGCTTATCAGCGCCTGTTCCCGCCAGACCGTTTATGACAACGCTATCGGCTGGGAACGTTCCGGAGCAGGACTTGAAATGTCTCGTATCCAAGTGGATGACATGACCATAGCGTATCTGAGCAACAAAGAGCCAGTGGAGGGAGAAACCATCGTCCTCGTCCACGGTTTTGGGGCCAACAAGGACAACTGGACCCGGCTGGCGCGGGAGCTGACCGAGGACTTCAACATCTATGCCATTGACCTGCCTGGCCATGGCGACAGCAGCAAGGCCCTGGACCTGGGTTACCGCTTCGAGGATCAGGTGGCCCATCTGTCTGAGATCCTTGCAGCCCTGGGTATCGAGCAGGCCCATATGATGGGGAATTCCATGGGCGGTGCCATTACAGCACTTTATGCAGCCACCTATCCGGATCAGATTCAGTCTGCTGTGCTGTTCGACCCGGCTGGAATCTTCGAACACGACAGCGAACTGGTGGGCCTGGTGATGGAAGGCGACAACCCCCTTATCCCCGCCAAGGAAGGGGATTTCAGGCGCCTGGTTGACTTTGCCCTGGAGAAAAAGCCCTTCGTGCCCTGGCCCATCTACGACGTGATGGAAGAAAAGGCCATCGCCAACCG
>JAWWAM010000049.1:0-11593 GCA_033721715.1 Marinobacter sp. | reverse complement strand
CAGCGCTGCCTGTGCCGCCTCGCGATTCGAGGAAATGCCGGCCCACGCCTTCTGTGCCGGTTCCTGCAGCGCACGGCCGTAGGAAAAGCTGAGGTTCCAGGGCTGAGCGGCGCCCGCATTCATGGCATTCAGATTCAGCGTAGCTTCTTCGGGGGTCTGGCCGCCAGACAGGAAGTTGATACCAGGTACCGCGGCCGGTACTACCCGCCGGAAAACTCTCAGGGTGTGCTCTGCCACTTCTTCGGGGCTGGCCTTGTTGCCGGTGGCGTTGCCGGGTGTAACCATGCTGGGTTTGAGGATCATCGTTTCCAGTTCAACACGATGGCGCCGGAGGGCACGGAACACCTCGCCGATGACGGCTTCGTTTACATCCGCGCTACGCTGGATAGTATGGCTGCCATCTATTAACACTTCCGGCTCCACGATAGGGACGATCCCGCAGGACTGGCAAATTGCTGCGTAGCGGGCAAGCACCTCGGCATTCGCCTCAATGGCGGACTGTCCCGGATTGATGTCTGTGATGTGATACACATTACGCCACTTGGCAAATCGCGCTCCGAATTCCTTGTAGTGCTCCAGGCGCTGGGCCAGTCCGTCGAGCCCTTCGGTAATCTCGTCTCCGGGCGCATTCACCATTGGGCCCTTGCCCTTGTCCACCTTGATACCGGGCACCACGCCCTGGCGTGCTGCCACCGCGGGCAGGGCAGTACCGTCATCTGCATGCTGCCCGAGCGTTTCCTCAAACAGGATGACACCACTGACAAACTCCCCGAGCCCCGGCGCATCCAGAATCAGATTGCGGTACTGTCGCCGATTCTCTTCCGTCGACTCCACACCTACCGCCTTGAAACGCTTGGCAATGGTGGGGTTGCTTTCATCTGCCGCCAGTATCCCCTTGCCCGGTTCTGTGAGAGCTTGAATCGTTGCGTTGAGTTCGTCCTGAATGGTCATGGTGGTCTCCTTAAAAGTGCCCGATGAGTCAATAACGACAGTCAGCTGAGATTTAATTGTAGACGCTCAATGTCGGATTGAAATTTGACCTAGGCTATAACAGTAACAGATGAAGTCATCTAATCTGGAGTCCATAACAACTCTTAATCCGGAGTTCATAACCACTTCAGACCAGGGAAGCACGAATCGTGAAGACAGTGGTGAGCGTCAGCCAGAGATCATCAGAGTTTGACTATGATCTTGAAACAGAATTTCTTGGGCAGCCTTTCCGCATTATTCGTATCGGAACGGATGGTGACCTTTCGCGAAGCGAAGCGGTACTGGATTCGGTGAAAACAGAAGCGGACGCTATTGGCCTGAGCGTCATTCATGACCAGTACCATGGTGGCCGCGAAATACTGGAGCATCCCGATATAACTCGCCTGAAGGCCAGTGTGCCGGATAGGCCGGTAACCACGGGCACGAAATTGCGGGGCATCCTGCAGGAGTGGGCTGTCAGACACACCCAGTCCGAGCTTGGCCATTTCTTTGACAATGCCCGGGTGCTGTTCATGAGTGGCCAGGCGGGGTATCGCGTCGCCAGGGCTTTGTCGGAATACACAGATAACCTGTTGTTTGCGGACCCCTACACGGATTTTGGCGTGCCCAGACTACTAACCTCCGTCAGCCAGCTGGAAACCTATACCGCCCTGAGTGCGCCAATGATGTTCCGGCCGGCAACGGCAAGGGCTGTGGAAGCTATCCGGCATTTGCCGCTGCTCCGCCTCGGTGAAAAGCTGGTAGCCGGTTCGCTGCGGGAAGCGGTAAAAAATGCCCATGTTATCGTTGCGGCGGTGGATGAACTGGGAGATCTCAGCCAGGAGCAACTGGATGGTAAAACCGTTATAACGTCCCGGGTGGATGACCAGACCCTGGACTGGATGCGCTCCCGGCGGGTGGCCATGGTGGTGGACTACAGCCCCTGGCTGGACGGCCGGCCAGTGGGGGTCAACGTCATGGAAGCGATGATCAGCGCAGCGCTCGCCCGAACCCCCGATCAGATGGGGCCCGATGATTTTCTGGAAGTTATCCAGACCCTGGGTATCAAACCCCGGATACTCTATCCAGGTGGTTACCGTCGGGTTAACCGTTTTGCCTTTGTGATTCATCCGCTGTCGCAGCAATACCTGACCAAAACCCCACCGCTGGACTGGATCGCCAGTGTTTCACCGCCGGTGGTCATGAATATGGTGGAAAAAGCGGTGGCCTACACTCCGCCGTTTATCTACTGCAAAGTGACGGGGGTGCAGTCGCCAACCGGGGACGAAGCCGAAGGCTGGCTCATCACCGTAGGCGGTACACCACGGGAAATCATGGCTCATGGCCCTGAGTTTACCTATAGCCGGCTGCTGGCGGCGGCGCGGCTGGCCAAAAAACTTGGGGCCCAGGTCATGGGTCTTGGCGCTTTTACCAAGGTGGTAGGTGACGCCGGCATTACCGTGGCCAAGCGCGCGCCATTGCCTATTACAACGGGTAACAGCTACTCTGCATCTGGGGCTCTTTGGGCGGCCCATGAGGCGATGAAGAAAATTGGCCTGGTGGGCATAGGCGCCAGCGGCAAGATGGCGGGCAAAGCCATGGTCGTGGGGGCGACGGGAGCCATTGGTTCGGTTTGCGCGCGCCTGTTGGCCAAGGCGGTAGATGAAATCTATCTGGCCGCACCTGAACCGGCAAAACTCCTGTCCCTGAAAGAGACCATAGAACGGGAGACGGAAGGCGCTATTGTTCACATAGCGGGTACGGCAGACCGTGACCTTGAACACATGGACATGATCGTCACCGCCACCTCCGGAGCCGGAAAACGGGTACTGGATATTACGCGGGTAAAACCCGGTTGTGTGATCACCGATGTTGCCCGTCCGCTGGACATTTCACCGGAGGACGTCGCCAAACGGCCAGACGTGATGGTGATTGAGTCAGGAGAAATAGAACTGCCCGGGCATGTGGCCATGAAGGACATCGGCTTGCCAAAGGGTATTGCCTATGCCTGTCTGGCCGAGACGATTGTGCTGACACTGGAAGGCCGGTTCGAGAACTTCACCCTCGGCCGGAATATCGAGTGGGAGAAAGTGAGGGAAATCTACAAACTTGGCTTGAAGCACGGCATGAAGCTGGCGGCAATTTCAGGCGTCAATGGCGTATTCAGTGAAGAGGATTTCGAACGGGTGAGGGTGTTGGCGAACAGGCAATAATGACCAGGAGGCTTTTTTGATAACCTACACACTGTTGGCTGTGGCCCTGGTACTGCTTGCAGTCACAGTACTCGGGAAAGTGCGGCTTCACGACTGGTGGATACGTGCCTGTGAGTTTCCAAGGGTACAGATCGTTGTGTTGGCCGTGATCACGGCTGGCGCAACGCTGTTGGTCGGGCAGGGCGAACTGCAGCTCTGGATTCTCGCGCTGTGTTCCATAGTATTGGCGTTGCAATCCTACCGCATATTGCCATGGACACGGCTATGGCCCCTGCAGGTCCAGACGGCAGAGCCCGGCAACGCAGACCGTTGCGTTACCTTGATGGTTGCCAATGTTCTCACCCCCAACCGCAATAGCGAAGGGCTGATCCGCCAGGTACGGGACCGGCAGCCTGATGTACTGCTGACCCTGGAATCGGACCAATGGTGGGGGGATCAACTGGACGAAGCCTTCGGGGACTGGCCTACCATTATTCGTATACCCATGGACAATCTCTACGGTATGCACCTTTACTCTCGTCTGCCTCTGGAAGAAGCCGAGGTGAAATACCTGATCCAGGACGATATCCCCTCCATTCATGGCTGGCTGAAATTGCCCAGTGGCGATCGTATACGCTTACACGCCCTCCACCCGCGCCCACCGGCCCCGAGCGAGAGCGAGGAATCGCTCTGGCGTGACGCGGAACTGCTGTTGGTGGGAAAAGAGGTCGAACAAGGGGGGTATCCCGCCATAGTCGCCGGTGATCTGAATGATGTTGCGTGGTCCAGAACCACACGGCTCTTCTGCCGTGTCAGCGGCATGCTGGATCCGCGTCGTGGGCGGGGCACATTCAGTACCTTTCACGCGGAACGGTGGTACCTGCGCTGGCCGCTGGATCATGTGTTTATCACCGAGCACTTCACCCTGAAGAATATCCGCCGTCTCAGCGCCTTCGGCTCCGATCACTTTCCCATACTGGTAACTCTCTGTTTTCGTCCTTCACGCAAGGACGAGCACGACGCACCGGAGGCCGATCGGGAAGAGGAGCAGGAAGCCAGGGAGAACATCCGCGAAGGAAAGGCCCGGGCACAGGACGATAGCTGACCAGGGCGGCTACCTTATAGCCCCTGGGCTCCCCGGCGCAGCCAGTCATGGACAAAGGCAAGTTTGTGACGTGCAAAATCCGAGAGCACAAATGGGTAAAGATCCTCCAGCCCCATGGACCGGTTCACGTGGTTCACCCCCACGGCAATTGAAGCGGCGATATGAATCAGGCGCTGGGCGTCCGGCTCGGAATACGGATCCCAGTTAGGGCCCGGAACGCCTGGCGAGGTCAAACCTCCAGCCACAAAGCTGTCCGTAAGGTCCGTCAGGTGCAGCAGATGGGCAGCGGTCTCGGCCCAGTCCTCGTGGGGATGGGCGGAGGCGTAACTGGTCAGGTAATACTGTTTCCAGTCGGCAGGGGGGCCATTTTCGTAGTGGTGCTGGAGCGCCCCCGGGTAGCTGATGCGCTCATCACCAAACATGGCGCGAAACGCCTCCAGGAAGTCCTCACGCAGGCTCAGACGCCACCAGAGCATGTGGGCTATCTCGTGGCGCATGTGGCCAATCATGGTCCGGAAGGGCTCTTCCAGTGCTTCCCGACGGGTTGTGCGCAGCACCGGGTCAGCTTCTGCCACGCTGATAGTAACCACGCCCTGGGCATGGCCCATGGGAACAGGCGTAGGGCCCTCTGCAAGCATGTGGAAAACCGGCCGTGCGCCGGGGTCTTCCGGGCGGAACCAGTGCCAGCGGCCCAGGTTATCGAGCACCCAGCGTTTGGCCGCCTCGGTTTGTGCCCAGTTGGGCATCGCATTTTGAATCGACGGATCCGGCGCCAGCGCTGTCATGGCACAGGAACGACAGAAGGCACCTTGCTCCGGTGCAATCCAGTTGCAGCCAATGACATTCCGGTTGGCACAGAAAGGCGGCATGGGCAAAAAGGCCCGCGCCTGTGGATCGTAAGCGACGGGGGTTCCGTCCGCAGTGGCGAGATTATCGAACCAGAGGGAGCCGGAACCGACAGGGTTGGCGAAAACGCGCATAAATAGAGTCTTCCAGCTGAATGAACTTCGAGTATAGGAACCCGCAGCGCTCAGTGTCCAATCTCAGCGGACTGATCTTCGCGACCGCCAGAAGCGGGAAATGGCGGGCTTTACGCTTATGCCGTGAACCACTATCGATAAAGCCACCACTACAAGTGTGAGGTGAACCAGTTCCAGTGCGATTTCCTCTGGCAGCCCATGCTGAACGGCGTACATCAGGTAATAGAGCGAGCCGATACCGCGCACCCCGAACCAACCTGCAAGGTTGCGCATGCGCATCGGAGCGTTGGTTCCGAGCAAGCCAAGATGAACGCTGATGGGGCGCGCTACAAAGAACACGAATGCAGCAAACCCGACAGCGCGCCAGCTCCACGAGTCCCAGAAAAGCGAACCGCCAATCAGTAACACCAACACGATCTCAGCCAGCCTTTCCAGGTGTTCGTTGAACACCAGGGAGCTCTGATGCACATGGGCGATAGCCTCGGGTTTCGCGCCTGGTCGCGTTTCGCCGGAGGTCGGGTCCGAATACTGTTGCATGAGCCCCGCCAGTTTCAACTCTGTATGCCGTAGTGCCACCGCTGCGCTGAACACCGCCAGGAACCCCCAGGCATTGACCAGAAGGCTGATGCCATAGGCGAAGGCAATCAGTCCCAGGCCCAGAAAGGTCTCAAGGAACTCGGGGGTGGTAAAGTTGGTGCGTAGCCTCTGCACCAGCCAGCCAACGGCATAGCCTGCCAGTACTCCGATACCAACACCCGCGCCGGTGGCCCAGGCCACATCAACGACCAGCCAGCGCAAACCATTATCGCCAAGGTCGTGCAACCCCAACAGGCCGAGCCCCAGCATAATAAAAGGGAAGGCGCTGCCATCGTTTATTCCGGCCTCGCAAGTCAGTGCAAACCTGAGGCGGTCCGGGTCATCGGCATGGCGAACCTGTACTTCCGTGGCAAGCACAGGGTCTGTCGGGGCCACCACGGCGCCGAGCAGTACCGCGGCACCCAGTGGTAGCGCTAGCCAGTAGTACCCGAACAGCGCCACCAGGCCCACGGTCAGCGTCATTGAAATAACGGCAAGTTGCAGGGGATTGCGCCAGCGCTTCAGGGTGACCGGTGCCGGCATCTTAACCCCGGCACAGTAAAGCGAAATCAGCACCGCAATTTCTGTCAGCAGCTCCATCAGTGCTGACTCTTCCAGCGGATTGAAATGAAACAGGCCAAAACCCATCGGTCCGACGATGAAACCGATAAAAAGGTAAACAATGGCGGACGTCGCGGGTACGGTTTTGATGTACGAGGCGGTAAAGCCCACCACCAGCAGTAGTGAGCCAAGTAATATAAACCAGGTAGCAGTGGTCATCGAAAGCTCATCGCAGAGTGTTGTTACGCCGGTAGCCTTGCAGGGCTATTCGGTGTACACCGTGCACTCTTCAATACCTCTTTGCCACCCCGTGAGGATTAAATCGCAGTAAAGGCGCGTTCGTTGGCTGGTGCGGCCCCTGGCTGCGTCGGCTGCCCGTGAGTGGCGGGGTTATTCCACGGTTACAGTAATCTTTTCCGACATGACGGGAGGCTCATGGGGTACGTGCAGATGGTCGCCTAACAGTAATTGCAGGGTGTGTTCACCGGGTTCCAGCTCCAGCTCGGTACTGGTCTGGCCGCCACCAAAGTGAATAACCTGGTCCGTTGACGGCAGCGGTGCATCCATGGGCGGCAGCTCATCCAGATCGACCAGCAAATGGTGGTGGCCAGTATTCTCACGCTCAGTGCCCGCCTTGACAACTTCCATACCTTCTATGGCAAATTCCACGGTCACCGGACTGGTAACTGAGGCGCCATCTTCCGGGGTCAGTATGGTCACTTCTGCTTCTGGTGGTGCGCTGGTGCGCTCACTGGAGGTATCTTCAGTGGCGCCCTCCCGTTCTTCCGTGGTCGCCTCATCCTGCGCAATGGGCTCTTCATCTTCACTTTCACCGCTATCGGAACAACCTTGCAGGAGAAGGCCGGCGGTAAACAAAACGCTGATTAACGAGAACTTTGATGGAGCGTGCATGGCGAAACCCTCCTTGTGCCATGGGCATTGAATTCATCAAAATAACAGAAACCTGATGATGAAAAACTGCACAGTCCGGCGGCAGGTTTCAGGGCCGCCTTTGCCTAAATAGCCGAGGCTTCGCCCAGGGCCTGCTCAACCGTCTGAGCAGCATGAATTTCGGTAGTGTCGTAGAGTGGAACGCGCGTATCGGCCTGCCGGATCAGCAGGCCGATTTCGGTACAGCCAAGAATAACGGCCTGCGCGCCGCGCTCCGCCAGTGAGGCGACAATGTCGAGATACGCCTCGCGGGACAACGGATTAATTTCACCCTGGCAAAGTTCCTCGTAGATTACCTGATGAACCGTGTTTCGCTGGGCATCATCCGGAACAAGCACGTCAATGCCTGCGGCTTCCAGGCGGTTGCGGTAAAATGCCTGCTCCATGGTGAAGCGCGTGCCCAGCAGCCCCACGCGGGTAATGCCGTCTTGGGCGAGCACCCTGGAAGTAGCATCGGCAATATGGAGCAGGGGAATATCAATGGCCTGCTCAATCTCTGGCGCCACTTTGTGCATGGTATTGGTGCCAATGACCAGGAAATCCGCCCCCGCATTCTGAAGCGACTGAGCGGCCCGGGAGAGGATTCGGGCTGTTTCCGCCCAGTCTCCCTTATGTTGAAGCGCTTCAATCTCGGCAAAATCGACACTGAATAGCACCAGTTTTGCGGAATGCAGGCCGCCAAGTCCTGCCTTCACACCCTCATTGATCAATCGGTAATAGGTTTGGGTGGATTCCCAGCTCATGCCGCCAAGAAGGCCAATCGTTTTCATATGAATCTCCTTTTCTTCAACGCAGAACCCGCTTCACCAGCACCGGGCCGACCAGCTCGAATATAATGGTTGAGGCAACCACCACCGGAAGAATCGTGTTGCTGAATTCCGGAAATCGTTCGGCTGCCAGCAATGCCATGCCGATGGCCACACCCGCCTGAGGGGTCAGCGCCAGGCCAATGTTCCGGGGCAGCGCTTCATGTCTGGCCCGGCTGGTGGTCACTGCAAGATAGCCGCCTAACACCCGGCCGGCCAGGCGTAGTAAAAGGTAGGCAATGGTCAGCAGTATCGCATCATCCACCTTGTACAGATCAATACTTGCTCCGGAAAGCACAAAGAAGAACACCAGGAACGGCCATTCAATATGCTCAATCTCCCGGAACGAGCGGGTATGGTGATAGGACAGGTTGGCGACCAGACTGCCGGCCACCATGGACGCCAGCAAAGCAGACACCCCCAGCAATGAGGACAGTCCGGTGAGTAACAGGATTATTGCGATTGCTTCTACCTGAGTGGGCTCTCCGGGCCTGAGGCGGCCGGTCAGCCACGCCGCTGGCAGGCCAATTGCCGCTCCTATCATTACGGCGCCACCCAGTTCCCAGAAGGCATGCAGCAGTGCCTGTTGGCCGTCACCGCCGACCAGCCAGCCGAGAACGGCCATGCTCAGCCCGAACACAACAATGCCCCAGCCATCATCAATAGCGACAATCCCCAGTAGGATCCTGGGTAACAGGCCCGCCTTGCCGTTCTCACGAACCGATTCACTGACTGCGGCCGGGTCGGTCGCTACTGAAATGGCTGCCAGCGAAACTGCAACCACAAGGGGAAACCCAAGAACAAGCAGGCCACCACCAACCACCAGGCCACCACCGATTATCACAAACAGTGAGATGATCAGAATCAACGGCCCGGTATTGCGCAGCCGGTCCAGCTTCAATTCGCTACCCAGCAAAAAAGCCACCATCACAAGCGCTACCTGTATGAGGGGCTCACTCAGCCCACCCAGTAAATCACCGTTCTGATTGCCAATCCAAACTTGTTGCACGAAAGCAATGCCAATGCCCACCAACATCAGAATGGAGATGCGGGGCACCCTGGTACGACGAGCAATGGTATCGGCGAAAATGCTCGCGGAAAGAATGGCGCCCAACAGGATAATGCTGATGGTAGCTTGAGTAGCATCGATGGGTAGCCAGGCGGGAAGGGATTCCTTCATTTATCGCCCACCGGCAATATCCAGCAATGAGCCGGTCACATAGGAAGACTCATCCGACAACAGCCAGGCAATCGCCTGGGCGACTTCCTCTGGCTGGCCGCCACGTCTGAGGGGGATGGACGGGGTCAGGCGTTCAACACGGCCGGGCTCGCCACCGTCAGCGTGGATGTCGGTGTGAATAAAGCCGGGGCGGACGCCGTTTACACGTATATTTCGTTCCGCCGCCTCTGCAGACAACCCCTTGGTAAGAGCGTCCATGGCGGCTTTTGATGCCGCATAATCGGTATATTCGAAAGGCGAGCCGGTACGGGCAGCGAGGGACGAGACATTTACGATGGCGCCGCCGTCCGGCATTCGCCGCATGGCCTCGCGGCTGCAGAGAAAGCAGCTGGTGACATTCGTTGCCATCACCCGATTGAATCGTTCCACGTCCATATCCACCAATCGACACTGATGAAACAGCACGCCCACGTTATTCACCAGCGCAGTCACCGGCCCGAAGGTCTGTTCCGTAGCATCAAACAGGGCAGCCACTTCCTTCTCCACGCTTACATCGGCCTGAAAGGCGAGAGCTTTACCGCCACTCGCCACAATCTCTGCAACCACAGCCTCCGCCTGTTCAACCCGGGAGCGAAAATTGACGCAAACTGCATAACCCCTGGATGTCAGCAGCTTTGCCGTGGCGGCACCGATACCCCGGCTGGCGCCGGTGATGATAGCAACGCGGTTCATTGATAGTCTCCGTCCGTCAACTAGAGTTAAGATAGTAGCTCAGTTATTGTGTAGGTTCTGTCCCCCACACACTGCCAGCGTAAACAGGGAATTGTTATGGCGACCAGCAGGAGCAACCCGGATCACCGCGATGCGATTATCGTCCTGGCGCGGGCAGGATATGGAGCGCGAGGTATTGTCTATCTTCTGGTAGGCGGGCTGGCGGCTCTGGCTGCGTTTGGGCAAGGCGGCCAGACTACCGGCAGCCGTGGTGCCCTGGAGCGCCTTATGCTTGCGCCCTGGGGTGACGTGCTCCTCGGCATCATGGTTGTAGGTCTCCTGGGGTTTGGTCTGTGGCGCGGCATCCAGGCGGTCAAGGATGCCGACCACCACGGCACGGATGCCAAGGGCATCCTGATCCGTACCGGTCTCTTCGTAAGCGCCATATCTCATACCATGCTCGCCGTTTTTACCGCCAGCCTGCTTCTCACCCTCGGTGATTCCTCCGGGGGATCGGGGAGCGGCTCCAAAGACGCCGCTACCTGGTTGATGAGTCAGTCCTTCGGCCGATGGCTGGTCGGAGGGGTAGGGGTGGCGCTTGTGGGAGTAGGCGTTGCCCACGGGATCAAGGCGGTGAAAACGAAGTTTGATCGCCACTTCAACATGCCGATCGATATCAAATATTGGGCTTATCCCGTCTGCCGGTTTGGCCTGATCATCCGCGGGGTGGTGTTCGTGATCGTGGGGAGTTTCTTTATCATCGCCGCTTACCAGGTGGACCCTGATGAAGCCGGTGGCATTGCCGAAGTTTTCAGTACGGTGCGAAGCCAGACGTTCGGACAGTCCCTGCTGGTACTCGTGGCCTTCGGTCTGTTTGCTTTTGGCATTTACAGCATGCTGGAAGCGGTCTACCGCCGCATCGATCCATAGGACGGAGAGCCCGGTACCATGAGCTTCAAATCCAGACGTGCCCAGCGGTGGTTTCAACGCATCAACGGGTCCAGCCACATGATGTGGCTTCTTGCAGTGGTTTCCTTCCTTGAGACCATTATCGTACCGATACCCATCGAAGTGGTGCTCATCCCGCTTATGGCGATCAACCGGGATCGCATCTGGCGGCTGGCCGCGGTCACCACCCTTGGTTGCCTGGCGGCGGCATTGGTGGGCTATGGGGTGGGCATGGCTCTGTATCAGTCCGTGGGCACCTGGTTCATTGAGAGCATGGGAATGCAGAGCAGTTACCAGGCGTTCCAGTCATTCTTCGATCAGTACGGATTTGTGGCCATACTTGCCATAGGTATTGTGCCCATTCCCTTCCAGATCGCCATGATCACCGCCGGGGTGTCGGGCTATCCGATTTACCTGTTCGTGCTGGCGGCCCTGATTGCCCGCGGTATCCGCTACTATGGCCTGGCATGGTTGATCCTGCGTTTCGGCCGTCGGGCGGAAGATGTCTGGCGTCGCCATGCGGTGACTGCCAGCCTTGCCGCTGCCGGAATCCTGGTTGCCATTTCGTTAGGGATGCAAGCGCTGGCAGACAGAATAATATAGGAAAGCGATTT
>JAWWAM010000048.1:0-11611 GCA_033721715.1 Marinobacter sp. | reverse complement strand
TCCCTCTCAAGCGACCTGCCAGTTCCTGACAATCCAGTCCCCTTGGAACGTTCAGCCCCGCAAGGTACCACTGATCGACGACCTGCGTCATGGCGCCGGCAACCCCTTCTACATCCTTGTCAGCCAGGGCAGCATAGACAGCGATAACACGCCCGGCTGAGGATCGCCGGCGACTGAGCCGGTTGGCCAGCCAGGCCGCTGCATGGGGGTTATGGCCTACATCGGCAATTACCTGAGGCGATGATCTCAAAACCTCATAACGCCCCGGCAGGGTAAGCCCTGCAAGCAGCTGTTCAATGGCTGGTAACCCGAGGCCAGGCTCAAGCTGCCGGATGGCAACAACCGCCGCAGCCAGACTGTGCACAGGAAGCCCTGTATCGGGGAGCTTTACCGCATCACCATAGCGCGCCTGCTTGAGGGTAACCCCCTCCCCCGTGTTTTCGCTTCCTTCTGAGGGAATTAGCTCATAGGTGACACCCGGGCGCTCAAGGTGGACCTTCTGGGCAGATACCTGCTGAAGCACCGAGGCAGGAGGATCGAGATCCGCGTAGATAGCATTAATGCCCGGGCGCAGTATCCCTGCCTTCTCAAAGCCTATAACCTCACGGTTATCCCCGAGAAACGACACGTGATCAATATCCACCGAGGTGATGATCGCCAGGTCCGGATCCAGCACATTCACCGCATCCAGTCGGCCACCGAGACCTACTTCGAGAACCCAGTCCTCGACGCCAGCTTCCTCAAACAAAACGAACGCGGCCAGGGTACCAAACTCAAAATAGGTCAGCGTCGTGTTGCCGCGGGCAGCCTCAACCTGCTCGAATGCGTGAACGAGACACTCATCCGTCACATTCGAACCGTTGATCCGGACGCGCTCATTATAATGCTGCAGATGTGGCGAGGTGTAGGCGCCTGTTGAACGGCCGGCCCCGATCAGTAATTGTTCGAGCGCCGCGACGGCACTGCCCTTACCGTTAGTGCCACCGATAGTAATGATCCTTGCCGACGGATTGCGGCGAAACAGTCGCCGCAATACCAGAAGAACACGATCAAGGCCGAGGTCAATTTCAGAAGGGTGGATGGATTCCAGGTAACCAAGCCACTGCCCAAGCGTGGCTCCAGTGCCCGGCACATTCGGCTGCCGGGCACTGGAATCATTCAGCGGGGACATCGCTTTCCGGTCGCTCCGAAACCTCAAACTCGATCGGTGCTTCCGTGGCCGGCTTTTCCAGGCCGGTAAACTTGGCCAGAAGCGCTGCGATGCGTTCGCGCATCTGATGACGATGCAGAATCATATCAATGGCGCCATGCTCCAGCAGGAACTCACTGCGCTGGAAACCTTCTGGCAGTTTCTCACGTACCGTCTGTTCGATAACGCGGGGGCCGGCAAAGCCAATCAACGCGTAGGGCTCGGCAATATTGAGGTCACCCAGCATCGCCAGGCTGGCAGAAACACCACCAAACACCGGGTCTGTCATCACCGAAATATAGGGAATGCCTTCCTGTTTCATACGCTCCAGCACCGCTGCGGTCTTGGACATCTGCATCAGCGACAGAATGGCTTCCTGCATCCGTGCCCCACCACTGGCAGAGAAACACACAAGGGGAATCCGCTCTTCCAGACACACGTTGGCAGCCTGGACAAATTTCTCGCCTACTACCTGCCCCATGGAACCGCCGAGGAAGTTGAACTCGAAAGCCACTGCAACCAACGGCGTTTCCAGACAGTTGCCTCGCATGGCTACAAGGGCATCTTTCTCCCCGGTCGCTTTCTGGTTCTGGGTCAATCTGTCCTTGTAGCGCTTGCTGTCCTTGAACTTCAGGCGATCCCAGGGTTCGAGGTCAGCCGCGATTTCCTCTCGGCCATCTTTGTCCAGAAAAACGTCCAGTCTGCGACGAGCCGTTATCCTCAGGTGATGCTGACATTTGGGACAAACATCCAGATTCTTGTCGAGTTCCGGCTTGTAGAGAAAAGCACCGCATTTCGGGCACTTCTTCCAGAGGCCTTCGGGAACTCCGGTCCGTTGCTTGGATTCCGAGCGAATCTTGCTCGGCATGATCTTGTCCAGCCAGTTACTCATGATCTCATCCTGTCCTTTGATGCCTGCCGGATACCTGTCTGTCAGGAGGCCAGGCTGTCCAGTGCTTCGCGCATCGGGTGAAGCAGATCTGACAACGCCCGCTTGAGCTGATCAGGATCTGCCTGATTCCGGGCTATTGTATCCACCAGCACACTGCCGACAATTACACCATCGGATACCCGCCCGACAGCGGCGGCAGTGGCTGCATCGCGAATACCGAAACCGACAGCAACCGGAAGTGCGGTCAGTTCGTGAATATGAGCGACCTTCGCGGCAACTTCATCCACATCAATTTTGCCAGCTCCGGTTACACCCTTGAATGAAACATAGTACACATAGCCGGAACTGTGCTCACTGATTGCCCGAATCCGGTCGTCGGTCGTGGTCGGCGCCAGCAGAAATATCGCATCCAGGTTGCGTTCGATGAACAGCGGCGCCACCTCGTCCGCCTCTTCCGGCGGCAGGTCAACCGTAAGTATGCCGTCAACGCCCGCATCGACGGCAGCGTCAGCAAACTTTTCCTGCCCCATGGCTTCCATGGGATTAAGATACCCCATCAACACAACGGGCGTTGCATCGTCTTTCTCACGGAAGGTTTTGACCATGGCCAGCACCTGGCGAAGGGAGGTCCCGTGTTTGAGCGCCCGCTCGCAGGCGTGCTGGATGACCGGGCCGTCTGCCATCGGATCAGAGAAAGGGACACCCAGTTCGATAATATCCGCGCCCGCATCCACCAGCGTATGCATAAGATCAACGGTCAGATCCGGGTGCGGATCGCCAGCGGTAATATAAGGAATCAGCGCCTTGCGACCCTGCCCTTTCAGGGATTTCAGAACCCCTTCGATTCGACTCATGCCAGCTCCTTTGCTGTTTTAAACCTCAATACCATCTATTTCGGCGATGGTCTGCATATCCTTGTCGCCGCGTCCGGAGATGTTAATCACCACCACTTTGTCTTTATCCATGGACGCGGCAAGCTTGATCGCGTATGCAACTGCGTGAGCAGTTTCCAGCGCCGGCATGATGCCCTCTACACGGGTCAGTTTACGGAAGCCGTCCAGCGCCTCGTCATCGGTTACTGACACATAGTGTGCCCGGCCGATATCCTTGAGCCAGCTGTGCTCCGGACCAACGCCCGGGTAGTCCAGCCCGGCGCTGACAGAGTGTGTGCCGGCAATCTGACCATTTTCATCTTCCATCAGGTAGGTGCGGTTACCATGCAGAACACCCGGCCGGCCGGCACACAGAGGCGCCGCGTGCTGGCCGGTGTCGATACCGAGGCCACCCGCTTCCACACCGTACAGTTCCACGCTTTCATCCGTCAGGAACGGATAGAACATACCGATCGCATTGGAGCCCCCGCCAACACAGGCAACCAGCGCGTCCGGCAGCTTTCCGGTGCGATCCAGGCATTGTTCGCGGGTCTCACGACCAATCACTGACTGGAAGTCACGGACCAGCAAAGGATAAGGGTGAGGACCGGCCACGGTACCGATGATGTAGAAGGTTTCGTCAACGTTCGCCACCCAATCCCGCATCGCGTCGTTCATGGCATCCTTGAGGGTGCGGGTACCACTGGTGACGGAATGAACCTCGGCGCCCAGCAGCTTCATCCGGTAAACATTCGGGGACTGCCGCCTGATGTCTTCCTCGCCCATGAAAATGTGGCATTCGAGCCCAAGACGGGCACAGACAGTGGCGGTAGCCACCCCATGCTGACCCGCGCCGGTTTCGGCAATCACCCGTTTCTTGCCAAGAAAACGGGCCAGCAGCGCCTGCCCGATAGTGTTGTTTACCTTGTGGGCACCAGTGTGATTGAGGTCTTCCCGTTTGAGCCAGATTTGGGCCCCACCGGTTTCCCGTGTCAGTCGCTCTGCAAAATACAGTGGGCTGGGACGGCCCACATAGTGCGCCAGATCCCTGTCGAACTCGGCCTGGAACTCAGGGTCATCCTTGAGCCTTTTATACTCGCGCTCAAGGGTCAGCAGCGAATCAAACAGTGTTTCGGAAACAAATCTTCCTCCGTAGGCACCGAAGTGGCCCCGTGCATCCGGAAGCGCCTTGAGCATTTCTTCAGTCAGTTTCATCGACACGGTGAACCTCGTTTATAAAATCAGTGATTTTTTCGTCGTCTTTGATGCCTTTGCTACTCTCTACACCACCACTGACATCAACCGCCCAGGGCCGAACCTCCGCAACAGCGCGAGATACGTTATCAGAAGCCAGGCCGCCGGCCAATATCAACGGCATAGGCCGGCTTTGCGGAATCAGCGACCAGTTGAAGGCCTGCCCCGTTCCACCATATTTAGCCGGGTCCCAGGCGTCGACCAGCAACCCGCTGGCCTTCCTGTAATCCTGGAAGGCGTTTTCGATGTCCGAGCTTTGCCGCACCCTTACCGCCTTGATCCAGCGTACCCCGAAACTGCTGCAGAACGCCGGCGTTTCGTCGCCGTGAAACTGCAGCAAATCCAGAGGCACCTGCTTCAAAACCTCGATTACGTATTCCGCCTCCGGGTTCACGAACAGTCCTGTGGCCGAGACGAACGGAGGAACTGCACTGACCAACTCCCGAGCGGTTGCTGGCGTAACGTATCTGGGGCTGGGCTCGTAGAATACAAAGCCTATGGCGTCAGCGCCCGCCCGGGCTGCGGCAATAACGTCCTGTTTCCGGGTAACGCCACAGATTTTGACTCGGGTTCTCATAAGGCGACTATTGCTGTTTCCGATGTATATGAGTCGGGATACGGGGCTGGTTTGCGGCACCGCTGAACCAGGGTGCTACAAAGCCCGGCCCACAATGCGCTGCGGGAATCGAAAATGTCTCCGGGTAGCCCACATCCACCAGGTACAACCCGTGCGGCGGTGCTGTCACCCCCGCCGCGGTCCTGTTCCTGGCTTCAAGTATCTCACGAATCCATTCCGGGTGCTGCTTCCCGGAGCCAACGGCCATTAGTGCACCAGCGATATTTCGGACCATGTGGTGCAAAAACGCGTTGGCCTGCACATCAATTACGACGAACTCCCCCTTTCGGGTTACGTTAATTGCTTCAAGAAACCGAACGGGCGATCTGGACTGGCACCCGGCAGCACGAAATGATGAGAAATCGTGCTCTCCTCTGAGGAACTGGGCCGCCTTGTGCATCACATCTGCATCCAGAGGGCGGAAGGTCCAGCTGACCTGGCCGTTGAGGATGCCTGGCCGTACCGGATGATTGTAAATCACGTACCGGTAACGCCGGTACGTTGCCGAGAATCGAGCGTGAAAATCGCCAACACCGCTGCCGGCCCAATGCACGGCAATATCCGAAGGTAGTGAGGTGTTGATACCCATTACCCATGAGCGGGGGTTGCGTACCGAAGGGGTCTCAAAGTGGGCGATCTGATAACTGGCGTGAACACCGGCATCCGTGCGGCCGGCGCAGACAAGCTCAACTTCGTGGTTCGCTACTTTTGAGACAGCACGGGTCAACTCACCCTGTACAGACCGAACCCCGGACTTCTGGTACTGCCAGCCGTGAAATCCACGGCCGTCATACTCAAAGGCGAGCGCGACACGCCCCGCCCCGATCGAGCTATCGGTGGTCAGTGGTTGCGGTGTAAGAAACAATGGGTTGTCCGGATTTCCGTGCTGATGACAAAGCAAAACGCCGGCGTTTGGTCCGGGCTTGGCCCGGTAGCCGGCGTTTTGCGCTTCTGGTCCTGATTATAGCGAATCAGGAGAGATTTTTAAGGAGATCCTGCGCTTCCGCTTTCTGCTCCTCGTTTCCTTCCAGGGCGACTTCCTCCAGGATATCCCGGGCTCCGTCTACATCACCCATTTCCACATAGGCTCTGGCCAGATCCAGCTTGGTTGATGCTTCATCGGTTCCAGAAAGGAAGTCAAAGTCATCATCGTCGCCCAGCTCTGACTCATCAATGTCAACCGACCTTGAAGCAGTTGCCGTGGAGGCAACCGGGGGCTCCTCTTCCGCATCGTCACTCAGTTCCGGCAGCTCATCTTCAACGGCTTCCGCACCGGCAACAGTGTCTTCAGGGCCTGCGGGTTCTTCCTCACTCAGGGCGTCTTCAAGGCCCAGCTCTTCATCAAGTGAGGCAGCCTCGCTTTCCCCTTCAAGGCTCTCGACAGTATCAACACCTTCCGCACTCTCGATGCCATCGGGGCTCGCGTCAACACCTGCGCTATCGCCAGAATCTGCAAACTCCTCCATCAAAGCGAGATCCTCATCAGAAACATCGAGTTCGAGGTCATCCAGCGCGTTTTCTTCGCTGTCCGCAGACACGTCGTCGTCACCGGCTACCTTGTCCAGCTCAGCGTCCAGTTCGTCAAGGAAGGACTCATCCAGCGAATCGAGATCGCCTTCCTGCAGGTCTTCCTCTTCATTGAGGCCCAGTGAGTCGAACTCGTCAGCGTCGTCGCCTGTCAATGCCGTTTCACCCTCGCTGGTGTCGGCTTCGGACTCGAGATCATCAAGCTCAAGGCCGAGATCTTCGTCTTCACCGGCTTTGGCTGTCTCGTCAACAGACTCGTCTTCCAGAGTGAAGTCGAACGAACTGTCAGCCAGTTCATCAGTCTCGGACTCCGGGGTGCCTTCCCCGGCAAGCTCATCCTTTTCGTCTGACGATGACTCGATGCCTGACAGATCATACTCAATCAGGTCATCCGGGCCGGCTGCTCTTTCAGCGCCCGCTTCATGTGGCTCATCAGGGTCCAGTTCAGAGAAGTCCGTTTCCAGACTGCCAAACTCGTCCTCTTCCTGTTCCCCCGGACGGGATTCATACTGATCAGAAGCGAATTCGTCGGAAAGGCCATCGTCATCGGATGTATCCGCCTTTTCCTCGGGCGCCTCGACGCCAGTGTCGAACGAATCGGACCTCAGTTGCGATTCAAGGTCATCAATGCTGGGCATTGACTCGGCCTCTTCAAGGCGCGACCGCAGATCATGTGCTTCAGCGATGGCTTCGTCGTCACCCAGCGCTTCAACTTCACCGAGTTGCTTCTCGAAGGATGCCCGGTCCTGGGTATCTGCGTAGACGCCAAGGAGCTTCAGCCGGAGATCAGTTCGGCTTGGCTCACGGGAAATGGCAGTCTCCAGTGATTGAGCGGCCTGATCCATGCGGCCATAGGCAATATAGGCGTCAGCCTCCGCCAGAGGATCTCCTTCCTGGCTCTCTGTGCCTTCTTCATCGTCCAGCGTCAGATCGAAGGTATCAGTGTCGCCCTCGGCTTCCCCGTTGAGCTGATCGTAGAACGCCTTTTCGCGATTGGCGTTGCGGCGGGCCAGTAGCAGCAACAGCAGCAACAGAACGACCAGGCCACCGCCCAGGGCAATCTGGTACATCGGATTGTTAGTGATGGCACTGATAATATTGTCCGGGAAGCCCTTGTCAGGCTGCGCCGGCGGGGTGGTTGGCTGCTGGCCAGGCTGCTGCGCCGAGGGCGCTGCCACGTCCGCCTGCTCCTCACGTTCCTCTTCGGCGGCCGGGTCTTCTTGCTCCATGCCGCCGTCTTCAGCTGTTACCGGGGACTCTTCGTCCGTCACTGAGGGTTCTTCACCAGAAGCGAAGGGCTCTTCGCCAGTCGCTGAGGGCTCTTCGCCGGTCGCTGAGGGCTCTTCACCACTCGCTAAAGGCTCTTCACCAGGAGCTGCGGACTCCTCTCCAGTGGCTGAAGGCGCTTCGTCGGTAGTTGCTAACGGGTCATCAGCTGTTTCATCACCGGCATCGGTCTGCTGCCCCTCAGCATCGGCAATCTCCCCTTCAGCGTCGTCCTCTTCCTGACCAGAAAGCACGTCTTCATCAGCTGACTCGATGGGCTGCTGGGCATCCCCCTCACCTTCAGCTTGCTGCATTTCTGCAAGCTGAGTGTTCTTGAGTTCCAGCAACCGCTGGAGCGTCTCTACCTGCTCCTGCAGGTCATCAACGCGACCGGTGAGTTCTTCATTCTCACGGCGGGCGCTTTCGAGTTCTTCCATCGCAACGGCAGAACCGGCATCCACACCACCTGCAGTATCACCGTCTCCACCTGCGGAACCGCCTTCATCAGCATCACGGGACCCGCTGTCCTCGCTGGCCAGCAATCTCAATTCGTCCCCGCCGGCTTCACCCTGTGCGGCCTGCCCTGAGGCAACCCCGGTATCCGCAGCATCGTCAGTAGCATCCACCGTTCGTGCAGGTCGGGAGAATGCGTTGTTTTGCTGCGCTACTTGCCGGTTGGCCTCAGCACCGGAACGACTGCGAATCGCGTCGATCTCTGGAACGCGAAGAACTTCGCCCCGCTTGAGGCGATTGATGTTGCCACCAATAAACGCATCCGGATTGGCATCCTGCAAAGCAAGCATCACCTGCTGAATAGAGACACTGTTATCCGGACGAACGCTGGCGGCAATGTTCCAGAGGGTATCCGACGGACCCGTAGGGCCGAAGGTACGCGCGCGCTGTGTGGCAGTGCGCCTCGGTTCCCGTGCCTCTGTCTGAGCCTGGGGCCGGGTCTGCTGCCGGGACGGTTGTTCTGCCTGGCGAGTGGCAGGAGCAGCAACCTGTTCCTGCACACCGGATTCCTCGGCGTAAACCGGCGGATCGACCAGAACGGCGTATTCACGCATCAGGCGACCATTGGGCCAGGTTACTTCCAGCAGAAAATTGAGATAGGGCTCCCGTAGGGGTTCACGAGAGGTTACGTTAACCACCAGATTACCATCGCTGGTTGTGGTTACCCGAAAATCCAGTTTGGTAAGGAAATAGTTCCGGTCGATACCAACCCGTTCATAGGCTGATTCGGGAGCGATGTTTACGAACACATCACCGGGGTCCACTCCCTCGCTTTTACGCAGATTGATCTCTGCGTCCAGAGGCTCATTCAGATAGGACTGTAATTCAATCTCTCCCAGACCCAGGGCCTGTGCGACGCCGGAACCGAGCCCTCCCGCCAGAGCCAGAGCAACCGCAAGCTTGCGTACCTTCATGCTTTTTCCTTACCAGTCTCCGTTATTCGTTACTGTTCCTGGGAACAGATATCGGACGAGGTTGGATGACTTCCGTCTTGATTACTATCGTTATTATGTAATGTTTTTAATATTCAGTTGCGCAAGTATTGTTGATAATACCTCTTTTATCAATCATGCAGCTGCATACCTTGTACCATTTTTTTACAAATACTTGGTAACATCTTGTTACCGAACGATGATCCGGTCACTACGACCGCCTGAAACAGGCCTTACAAAGACCGGAACATTTACAAAACGCTTCCGAAAATAACAGGGGCGGAGGCGTATTTCAGCCTCCGCCCCTGACCGGTTCTCTGAAACCGGACACAGTTGGCATAATCTTGCCCACTGCGGGACCGCGTTACTTCTCCTGAAGGATTCGAAGCATGCGGCGCAGCGGCTCAGCCGCGCCCCACAGCAACTGGTCCCCTACCGTAAACGCAGAGATATACTCCGGCCCCATGGCAAGTTTTCGAATGCGACCAATGGGAACACTCAACGTGCCGGTTACCTTCGCAGGCGTCAGTTCGCGGATAGTGGCATCACGCTCGTTGGGAATGACCTTCACCCAATCATTGGCCTTCGCCAGAATCGACTCTATTTCGTCTAACGGCAGATCTTTCTTCAACTTGATAGTGAGCGCCTGGCTATGGGAGCGCATCGCGCCGATACGGACGCAAATACCGTCGATAGGAATAGGATTATCGCTGCGACCAAGAATCTTGTTGGTCTCAACACCAGCTTTCCATTCTTCCTTGCTCATACCGTTATCAAGCTGTTTGTCGATAAACGGAATGAGGCTGCCTGCCAGGGGCACTTCAAAGTGCTCAGCGGGGAAACCCTCCGAACGCATGGTCTCGGTGACCTTGCGGTCGATCTCGAGAATGGCAGATGAAGGATCCGCCAGCTCGTCACCCACGGCATTCTTGAGCTCGCCCATCTGGTTCAGCAGTTCACGCATGTTCTGTGCGCCCGAGCCTGAGGCCGCCTGGTACGTCATGGGCGACACCCACTCAATCAGGTCCTGCTCCAGAAGGCCGCCCAGGGCCAGCATCATCAGGCTGACTGTGCAGTTACCACCCACGTAATCTTTAACGCCTTTCGCCAGCGCTTCATCAATCACGTTGCGGTTAACCGGATCGAGCACGATCACGGAGTGATCGACCATCCGCAGCGTGGAAGCCGCGTCGATCCAGTAACCCTGCCACCCGGCGTCACGAAGTTTCTGGTAAACCGCGCCGGTGTAGTCTCCACCCTGACAGGTAACCACCACGTCCAGGGTTTTCAGGGTGTCGATATCGAAAGCATCCTGCAGGGGCGGAACGCCCTCTTTACCCACGTCAGGCGCAGGTTTGCCAGCCTGGGAGGTAGTAAAGAAAATGGGTTCGATATCTGCAAAATCGTTTTCTTCACGCATGCGCTGCATGAGGACAGAGCCCACCATACCGCGCCAGCCAATAAGTCCAACTCGCTTCATGTGCGACCTTTGAACCTCGTTTTATGCCCGCCCCATGCCTTTATCGCTGGCAGGGACAGGATGGATGATCCCGCGACAACTGCATCGCGTTGTCGTCGGGTCTCAAAATCTGCCGGCTTCAGAGTGCAGCCAGAACCGCATCGCCCATCTCACGGGTCGATACTTTCCGGCCTTCAGCGGACATGATATCCGCCGTTCTCAGGCCCTGATCCAGCACTTTGCTGACCGCAACCTCAATCGCCCCGGCCGCTTCTTCCTCGCCAAGACTGTATCGCAACATCATCGCGACGCTGAGAATGGTGGCCAGCGGGTTGGCAATGCCCTGGCCCGCGATATCCGGTGCGGATCCGTGACAAGGCTCATACATGCCCTGCTTCTCGGAGTTGAGGGAAGCAGACGGCAACATACCGATGGAGCCTGTCAGCATTGCCGCTTCGTCAGAAAGAATATCACCAAACATGTTGCCAGTCACAATCACATCGAACTGTTTGGGCGCACGCACCAACTGCATGGCAGCATTATCGACGTACATATGGGATAGCTCTACATCGGGGTATTCCCGGCGCAGGTCCTCCATGATTTCCCGCCACAAAACAGTAACCTCAAGCACATTTGCCTTGTCCACCGAACACAGCTTCTTGCCGCGCTGCTGGGCTGCCTCGAAGGCGACCCGCCCGATGCGACGAATTTCCGATTCGGTGTAGGCGTAGGTGTTATAGCCCTGGCGCTCGCCGCTTTCAAGCTCACGCACCCCACGTGGCTGCCCGAAGTAGATACCGCCGGTCAGTTCACGAACAATCATGATATCCAGCCCAGAGACCACCTCGGGCTTGAGCGATGATGCGGACGCCAGTTGTGGATACAGGATCGCAGGCCGGAGATTCGCAAACAGCTCAAGGTTGGAGCGCAGGCCCAGCAGCCCTTTCTCCGGACGGCTGGCCATGGGACGATTGTCCCACTGCGGTCCGCCCACGGCGCCCAGCAGAATGGCGTCTGCCTTGCGGGCCTTGTCCAGGGTCTCGTCTGGCAGCGGCGTGTCAGTTTCATCGATAGCCGCGCCGCCAACCAGT